>CAMDGU010000073.1 GCA_945897885.1 Chitinophaga pinensis | reverse complement strand
GTAATGGCTTTTTCAAAAGTGAAAGTGCCATTTTCCATTACAAATTCAAAGCCTTTAAACTGAGTAAATTCATTACAAAAGGCATCTATACCTTCCCGAGAAAAGGTTTCATCATCACTCACATATTCATTAGGAACTTTGAATTGCAGCAAATCGCTTCTATCTATCTTAAAGCTATCACTGTATATTTTTCTGGCAGTTTGGTCGTAATAAAAATGATAAACCACTCCTCCAATCATCCCTTGATTTAAGAGTTTTTTATAAGGTTCATCAAAATTAATATACCCCAAATCGTGCAATACTTTGCACCACATTCGGGAATACAACAAATGCCCCACGGCATGCTCGGCACCACCAATATATAAATCCACTTGTTGCCAGTAATCCGATTTTTGTTTATCACAAAATGTATCCGGATTTTGAGGATCCATATACCGTAGATAATACCAACTGCTACCGGCATAACCCGGCATGGTATCCGTTTCACGGATATTACCATTTTTTAAATTAACCCATTCCGGAATGTTGGAAAGTGGGGATTTCCCATCACCCGAAGGTTTATAACTCTTTACCTCAGGTAATGTAATAGGTAGATTTTCTAACGTATCAGCTACTGCGATTTCATTATTATATGATATTGGAAATGGCTCTCCCCAGTAACGTTGGCGACTGAAACCGGCATCCCGCATCCGGTAATTAATTTGTTTGGTACCGATTTTTAAATCTTCCAATTTTTCCAAAACTTTTTGTTGGGCTTCCGAAACCGTTAACCCATCAATAGAAAACCAATCGCATCTTGAATTGGCAATTTTAGCCGTTTTTTCTTCGTAAGCTTTATCGCTTACATCTATTCCTTCAAAAATATTAGGAATAGAAATTCCAAATTTCAAAGCAAAAGCGTGGTCGCGGTTATCACCGCAAGGCACCGCCATTATAGCTCCGGTTCCATAACCCATCAATACATATTCAGCTATGTAAATTGGAATACTTTTTCCTGTAAACGGATGCTGAACATAGGCTCCGGTGAAGGCCCCGGTTATTTCTTTGGTCTCTGATTTTCGCTCCAGTTCCGAGCGGGACTTACAATAGTTGACATAATCCGTTACTGTTGTTTTTTGTTCTTTGGAAGTAATTTGCTCTACCAGAGAATGTTCAGGGGCCAGAACCATAAAGGAAACCCCGAAAATTGTGTCGGGCCTTGTTGTAAAAACTACCACATTATCGGGTTGTTCAGCAAGTTTGAAGTTGACAGAAGCACCTTCACTTCTCCCAATCCAATTCTTTTGCATTTCCTTTAAACTATCAGGAAAATCAACCGTTTCCAATCCTTCCAATAATCTTTCGGCATATTTTGTGATTCTCAAAAACCACTGGCTCATGAGTTTTCGCTCTACAAGATAACCACCTCTTTCTGAAACCCCATTTACAACTTCATCATTTGCCAAAACAGTTCCTAAAGCTTCGCACCAATTGATGTAGGATTCATCTTTATAGGCAAGTCTTTGCTGTGTAAGTTCTTTTTGCTGTTCAGTTTCTGTAAGTTCATTCCAGGATTTACCAAATTGATTTTGCTTGCCTTTTTTATAAAGTTCAATAAGACCCTCAATAGGCTCCGCTTTGTTAGTATTTGGGTTAAACCAACTATTGTAAAGCTGTAAAAAAATCCATTGGGTCCATTTATAATAATTCGGGTCACAGGTTTTCACCTCTCTATCCCAATCGTAACAAAAGCCAATATTTTTAAGTTGTACTTTGTAACGTTCAATATTTTTATCGGTGGTCAAAGCCGGATGCTGACCGGTTTCAATGGCGTATTGCTCAGCAGGCAGCCCAAAGGCATCAAAACCAATTGGGTGCAAAACATTAAACCCTTGCAACCTCTTAAATCGTGCCACCACATCACTGGCAATATAGCCTAATGGATGTCCAACATGTAAACCAGCACCACTAGGGTATGGAAACATATCCAAAACATAATATTTTGGTTTGTCATATTGCTCGGTAACTTTATAAACCTGATTGGTTTCCCAGGTTTCCCGCCATTTTTTTTCTATTTCGGTAAAATTGTATACACTCATAGTATTGCTGCAAAAATAAGCATTAGCGATTTGGAAATGTGCCGTTTTGAAGATTTGGAGATTTGAAAATTTAACATTTTAAATATGCTTTTAACAAGCCATTTTTACATAAATATTAATAGTATAAATTAAGATAATATTCTAACAATCACAGAAATTTCAACCGTAAGGGTTTCCTAATCTTTAAATTAACAAACTTTAAAACTTTAAAATCAAACAAACGTTTGTTTTATTAAATACTTAATTATAATTTTGAATGAAATTCAAAAAATTTGGCATTAACCAAAATAGATATCATAAAAAAATCCATTCCTGTATTTAAAGAAAAGGGGTTTGGAGCTACATCAATGGCTGATATAGCATCGGCTTGTGGTTTGCTAAAGGGTAGTTTGTATCACCATTTCCAATCAAAAGATGATTTGATGAAAGAGGTTTTGCTTTACCTTAAACAGTATTTTGCAGAGAAGGTATTTTTAATAGCCTATAATGAAGATTGGTCAGTTGAAAATCGTTTGTTGCGATTGGCTCGTAAATCAGAAGAACAATTTTTGGATGGTCCGGGCGGATGTTTTATGGCAATGATAGGCACTGAAACAGTAATTAGTATACCAAAATTTAATGATATAATAATAGGTTTTTTCGCTGATTGGAAGCTTGCTTTTGTACATTTGTACAGTCAGATTTGCAATAAAAATTTTGCTTCCGAATATTCAGATAAAGCGATAATGCTGATAGAAGGGGCTGTGCTAATGATGCGGATTCATAACAATCCGGACTATTTAACTCATGTGCAAGAAAATTTGGTAGCTGAGTTTGAACAAATAAAAATGAACAATAAAGAATTTATAATTTCTAATAAATAACTACCGTGACTGCACGAAAAATAAAAAAAATAGCCATTTTGGGTTCAGGAATTATGGGAAGTCGCTTGGCTTGTCATTTTGCCAATGCCGGTGTAAAAACCTATTTACTGGATATTGTTACCCCAAATTTATCAGACGCTGAATTAACCAATCTGGCAGCCAGAAACAAACTGGTAAATCAGGCGCTAGAAGCGGCCTTAAAGTCAAATCCTTCACCTATCTATGATAAAGATTTGGCCAGACTTATCACTACCGGAAACTTTGAAGATAATATGGATTGGCTTAAAGAAGCCGATTGGATACTGGAAGCGGTAGTTGAAAATCTTGACATTAAGCGCCAGTTATTTGAAAAGGTGGAACTTAATCGTAAGTCTGGAACTTTAGTTTCGAGCAACACCAGCGGGATTCCTATTTCATGGATGGCTAAAGGAAGAAGCGATGATTTCAGAGCCCATTTTTGTGGTACCCATTTTTTCAATCCTCCCCGTTATTTAAGGCTTTTAGAAATAATTCCTACCAAAGAAACCAATCCGGAAGTTGTGGATTTTTTTATGAATTACGGGAGTCTGTTTTTAGGGAAAACCACTGTAAAATGCAAAGACACCCCTGCATTTATAGCCAACAGGGTTGGAATATACAGCATTATGGCGGTATTTAAGTTGATGGATGAAATGGGTTTAACCATTGAAGAAATTGATATGATAACCGGACCAATTACAGGAAAACCAAAATCCGCAACCTTTCGCACCAGTGATGTAGTGGGTTTGGATACCTTAGTAAAAGTGGCTAATGGTTTGGAAATGGGATTAACCGATGATAAGGATAAAAATATTTTTAAAGTGCCTGCCTATCTGCAAACCATGTTGCAAAACAAATGGCTGGGTGATAAAACCGGACAGGGCTTTTATAAAAAAGTAAAAGGAGAAGGTGGCGAAAAACAGATCATGGCTCTTAACCTCAAAACCTTGGAATACCACCCGCAAACCAAGCCACGGTTTGATTCGGTGGGGAATGCCAAACAGGTGTATAATCTAAAAGACCGTTTAAAATTTTTCTCCACTCAAACAGATAAAGCCGGTAAGTTTTTCAATCAATTAAATTACCATGTGTTTCAATATGTAAGTCATCGAATTCCGGAAATTTCTGACAGCCTTTATCAGATTGATGACGCCATGAAGGCAGGATTTGGCTGGGAATTGGGCCCATTTGAAATGTGGGATGTTTTAGGAATAGAAAGAACCATTGAAGCCATGGAACGTGAAGGCCATATTCCAGCCCAATGGGTAAATGATATGTTAGCTAAAGGCATTCACAAGTTTTATAAAACCGATAATGGTAAACACTATTTCTATGATATACGAAAAGGAGAATATGCTTTAACACCGGGACGCGAAAGCTTTATAATTTTAGAAAACTATAAATCATTGACGCCGATCTGGCAAAATGCCGGTTGCACGCTCCAACATATTGGCGACGGCGTTTTAAATCTTGAATTTCATACCAAAATGAACACGTTGGGAAGTGAAGTTTTGGAAGGAATAAATAAATCCATAGAAATAGCTGAGAAGGATTATGCCGGATTGGTTTTGGGAAACAATGCACCTAATTTTTCAGCCGGAGCAAATCTGGCTATGGTATTTATGTTGGCCGTAGAACAGGAATATGACGAACTGGATTTTGCAATTCGCTATTTCCAAAATACAGTGATGCGGTTGCGGTATTCTTCCATTCCTACAGTTATTGCCCCACATGGCCTCACGCTGGGCGGTGGTTGTGAAATGACCCTTCATGCCGATGCCGCCATTGCAGCTGCGGAAACCTATATTGGTTTAGTAGAGTTTGGCGTAGGAGTAATTCCCGGAGGTGGTGGAACTAAAGAGTTTGTGGTTAGAGCTTCGGATTCCTATTATGAAGGAGACCCACAATTGCCCACCTTGCAGGAACGATTTACAACTATAGCAACAGCTAAAGTTGCCACTTCGGCCCACGAAGCTTTTAAATTAGGTTTATTACACCATGATAAAGACAGCATGGTCATCAATATCGACCGCCAAATAAGCGAAGCCAAACAAAAGGTTTTAGAATTGGCCGAAGCTGGTTATACACAACCTGTTCAAAGAGAAGATATTTTGGTTTTAGGAAAAACTGCTTTGGGTGCTTTGTATGCCGGAACCGAAGCCTTTGAACTAAGCAACTATGCAACTGCCCACGATAAAAAAATAGCCCGAAAATTAGCTTTCGTAATGGCCGGTGGAGATTTGAGCCAGCCAACAAGAGTATCCGAACAATATTTACTGGATTTGGAACGGGAGGCGTTTTTGAGTTTGTTGGGAGAAAAGAAAACATTAGAGAGGATTCAATCCATATTGAAATCAGGAAAACCATTAAGAAATTAGACAACATTTATAGCCAACGGCTATAAAATACTATTAATAAAAATAAAAATGCATACAGCGTATATAGTAAAAGGCTTTAGAACAGCAGTTACCAAATCAAAACGTGGTGGTTTCCGATTCACTTCTCCAGTAGATTTTGGGGCAGATGTCATCAATCACTTGTTGGCCTCATTTCCTAATTTGGACCCAAACCGGGTGGATGATTTAATCGTTGGAAACGCAGTTCCAGAGGCAGAACAAGGCTTGCAAATGTCACGCTGGCTGGCGGTGAGGAGTAAGTTGCCGCTTTCAGTTCCAGGTGTTACAGTTAACAGGTATTGCGGTAGTGGAATTGAAACCATTGCCATGGCTACCGCCAAAATTCAAAGTGGAATGGCGGAGTGTATCATAGCCGGTGGAGTGGAAAGCATGAGTTTGGTGCCAACCGTAGGTTATAAAACCGTTCCCAATTACACCATCGCCACCGAACATCCCGACTATTTTATAGGAATGGGTTTAACCGCCGAAGAGGTTTCTTTAAAATACAACGTGAACCGAGAAGATCAGGACGAGTTTTCTTATAATTCCCATCAAAAAGCTTTTGCGGCTATTGAATCCGGAAAATTTAAATCAGAGATAGTTCCAATAACGATTGAAGAAACCTACTATGATTCAGGCAAACGGAAAACCAGAAGTTTTGCGGTCGATACCGATGAAGGTGCACGGAAAGACACATCCAAAGAAGTCTTATCCGGATTAAAACCTGCCTTTAAAATGGGAGGAATTGTAACCGCAGGAAACTCTTCTCAAACTAGTGACGGTGCAGGTTTTGTCATCGTTATGAGTGAAAAAATGATGAAGGAATTGGGCCTGGAACCCGAAGCCAGAATTGTAACCTGTGTAAGTGCCGGAGTAAATCCCCGCTATATGGGAATTGGTCCTTGTGAAGCCGTTCCAAAAGCTTTATCGAGAACCGGTTTAACATTAAATGATATTGATTTGGTGGAATTAAATGAAGCGTTTGCAGCCCAATCTTTGGCTGTAATTAGAACTTTAAATTTAGACCCCGCTAAAGTAAATCCTAATGGAGGCGCCATTGCTTTAGGACATCCCTTAGGTTGCACCGGAGCTAGGCTGGCAATTACAATTTCAAGAGAACTGCATGAACGAAAAAAAAGATATGGATTAGTAACGGCATGCATTGGTGGAGGTCAGGGAATTGCGGCAGTTATCGAAAGAATGTAGAATTTTTAAAATCATTAGTTAATCATAAAAATCAACTTAATCAGCGGTAAAGACATCATGGAAAAAATAACTCTCAAAGGCGGCGAATTTCTTATCAAAGACGAACCTGCCAATTCCGTATTTATACCCGAAGAATTTTCGGAAGAACAAAAAATGTTTAGCGATATGGCGAACGACTTTTTGAAAAGCCGTGTTTGGCCAAACGTTGTAAAACTTGATAAACACGAAGAACCCGGACTGATGGTAAAATTACTGGAAGAAGCCGGTGAATTGGGATTATTGGGTGCCGGACTGCCAGAAGAATACGGTGGAATGGGCGTGGATTTCAATACGGAAACCATTCTGTCCGAACATTTGGGCCCCAGTCATTCCTTTGGAGTGGCTGCCGCAGCTCATAGTGGAATAGGCACCTTGCCGTTGTTATATTTTGGAACTGAAGCACAAAAACAAAAGTATCTTCCTGATTTGGCGACAGGTAAAATAAAAGCGGCCTATTGCCTTACCGAACCGGGAAGTGGAAGCGATGCCCTGGCTGCCAAAACCAGAGCTGACTTAACCGAAGATGCTAAGCATTACCTAATCAATGGCCAAAAAATGTGGATTACCAATGCCGGTTTTGCAGACTTGTTTACCGTGTTTGCAAAAATTGGTGGCGAACATTTTACTGCGTTTTTAATAGATGCCAATACTCCCGGAATTACCTTGGGTGAAGAAGAGGAAAAACTTGGTATCAAAGGGTCGTCTACCCGTCAGATATTTTTTGAAAATGTAAAAATACCGGTTGAAAACCTTTTGGGTGAAGCTGGGAAAGGACATAAAATTGCCTTTAATGTATTGAATATTGGCCGCTATAAATTGTGTGCCATGGTAATGGGTGGTGCCAAAGAAGCCACTTCCGTGGCTGTAAAATATGCCAATGAGCGGTATCAGTTTGGGGTTCCTATCTCGAGTTTTGGTGCCATCAAACATAAAATAGGGGAAATGGCGGTTCGTTCATTTGCAGCCGAATCGGCTACTTACAGAACTTCTGCACTTATTAATGACAAAATAAAGGAGTTGGTAGCCGGTGGCACCGATAAGGTTTCGGCCAAGTTGCTGGCTGCTGAGGAATACGGTATTGAATGTGCAATTTTAAAGGTTTTGGGCTCCGAAGTTTTAGACTATGTGGTAGATGAAGCCGTTCAGATATTTGGAGGAACCGGTTACAGCGAAGAATACCCTGTGGCCCGCTATTACCGCGACAGCCGCATCAACCGAATATTTGAAGGAACCAATGAAATAAACCGCATGCTTACCGTTGGTATGATGCTAAAACGAGCCTTAAAAGGTCAGTTGGATTTGATGGGACCTGCCTTAGCTATTACTAAAGAATTAACAAGTATTCCTGATTTTGGGGATGAACCGGAAGGCTATTTAGCTAAAGAAAAGAAAGCTTTGGCTCAAGCCAAAAAAGCTATATTAATGGTAGCCGGCGCTGCAGTTCAAAAGTTTATGATGGACTTTGAAAAAGAGCAGGAAATCATGATGAATCTGGCTGATATGCTTATTGATTTATATGCCGCTGAAAGCACCATCTTAAGGGTTGAAAAATTACGCAGCATAAAACCAGAAAGTTCTAATTTATTTGAAAATATTGCCAAATGCTTTATGAGTGATGCCCTTGAACGCATAAACCTAAGCGGCAAACATGCAGTTACCGCCTTTGCTGAAGGGGATGAATTGCGCATGATGCTTTTAGGACTAAAACGCTTCACCAAATACGAACCGATCAATACCACTGCCGTTCGCAGAGAGGTAGCCAACTATATTATTGAGGCGGGTGGGTACAATTTGTAGTTTTGATTTGGAGAATTGAAAATACCTGAACCAACTTTGTTATGAAAACCACCTTCCTTTTTGTTGGCTTGCTGTATTTTAGCCTTGCAAATGGCAGCATGACAGCCGGTGCGGCTAACAATGATACTTTAATTCTCTATTCGGCTGTAATTCTTGTTTTGGCTCTGCTTATTGGAAGCCCTTATTTTATTAGGTATATCAAACGAAAGATAAAAATATAATACTAAAGATTCTATAATTTATTTTGCATTGAAAACGTATATTTCTGATATCCTCGTTGCAAAGGAGAACAAGTTAGGAGTTGGCATAATTTTTGTCTATCTCAATTTGAATATACTATCTTCGCTTTAAAAATCACCTTTAAAAAAACTAACATGTTTAAAATAAAGCTTTTCCTTGGAACCATTTTAACCTATTCCTTCTTTTTTCTGAACAGCTGTGCGCTTGAAGAAGTTCAACCTCCAACCAAGACCTTGATGCAAGGAACCTGGGAACTGATTGCAGCCACCAATGATACCGGTATGGATATATTAAACAAGGTAGCTTTCCCAGTAACTGCGCTTCAATTAACAGATGATAACGGGATGGTGGGTACTCAAGGACCAATGTTCACGTATACAGTTTACGGTGGAAGTAAGTGGGTTTCAGCATCAGCCAAAATAAAACAAGCCTTTGATTATGCAAATTTCAGATTTAATACCGGTGAATTTTTTGTAGACCCCGGAAATCCTACTCGTTTTACTGTTGAAGCAAAATTACAAGCCACAGCAATTGCCGGTGGATTAACAGATGTCCTTTCTATTTTAGGCGTGGGTAATGGTTTTTTGCAACAAACCATTTATCACAAATTTATTAATGTAAAAGTTACGCTTCCTAAAATGGATAATTCAACCGAATACAATACCATGATTTGGGAATTTGATGAAGAAACAACAGCTGTATACAATTATAAAGATGGCCAAGGAAATATATTAGTTTGGGGTGGTTGGCCAGTCAATAATTTTTCAAAAGGAAAATATACTTTTATGAAAAAAGGAACAGGGTTAAACGAAATTGTTAAAGCTCATATGTAATTCTTCTTTTGGCTCCACCAACTTGATTAGTAACCTTACAATCGGAAAATTACTTACGCCCCAACCTTCTCTTTATAAATCCCCTTACTCTTACGAATCCTACATGCCACCACTTTGTATTCAGGGCATAAAGCTTCTGAATCCGCAATGCTCGAGGTAATATTATTCATTTCTATTTCAGGAAAATGGAAGGTGCTGCTTAGGATTCCGGGTTTTACTTCATCGCTAATTTTGGCTTTCACATCCACCTTGCCACGGGCACTTTCCACACATACCATATCGCCGTCATTTATTAAATGCGTGGCGGCATCTGCCGGATTGATGAGCAATACATCTTCTTTTAAAATTTTGGCATTGTTGGTTCGGCGGGTCATAGTGCCGCAGTTGTAATGCTCCAACTCACGATTGGTGGTAATGATGTAAGGGAAGTCTTTCCCATTTTTCACTATCTCTTCGGATTCCTTCCAGTAATTATGGACAAATTTTCCTTTGCCCCGTTTAAAGGTATCGGTATGCAAAATTTCGGTTCCTTTTCCATCGTCACCCACAGGCCATTGTTTGCCTTGCTCACCCAATTCATCCCATTTAACCCCTGCGAAAAATGGAACTATTTGTGAAATTTCTTGTAATAAGGTATCGGGATTGTAATCCGCATGGGGGTATCCCATGCGGTTCATTATATCAATAATAATTTGCCCATCGGATTTGGTTCCTTCTATGGGTTCCACCACCTGATTTACCCGTTGAATACGACGTTCTCCATTGGTAAAGGTTCCGC
>CAMDGU010000072.1 GCA_945897885.1 Chitinophaga pinensis | reverse complement strand
CGTAACTGTAAATGCTAACCCAATTTCTGATTTTACGTTTACTGCCAGCGGCAAGATTTATAATTTTGAAGCCACCCAATTGGGCAATACAAAATACCGTTGGCTATTTGGCGATGGCGATAGCAGTGCTATTGCTAAACCAAACCATATCTATACCGATTTGCTTACCATGCACACGGTTTGTCTTAAAGTTACCAATGTGGCCAATTGTGTTTCCGAATCCTGTAAACAAATAACCACCGCTGCCATTGCAACGCCTAAACCTTCAGGCTTCACTATTTATCCTAATCCAAACAATGGAAGTTTTACAATAGAACTTACCAATCCTGAAAAGGATGCCGATATAGAAGTATTTGATATGATTGGCAATAGAATAAATACTATAGAAATATCCAAAACGAAATCATTGTACAATGTCTGTTTAACCGTGTCCAAAGGTGTTTATTTGGTGCGGGTTAAAAATGGAGAATCTTTTATTAATCAAAAAGTATTGATTAATAATTAAGGTATTCGCGATTTGATTAGTTATAAATTAACCTTCCTCTTTCACTACTTTTAATATAGGTGTTTTTACGTAGGTAATTTACTCGTAAATGTATCGGTTAAAAAAACATTTACTAATAGGTGAATACATCCTATTTTTATCGATTTAAGCATATCACTTTTGTCTCGAAACATTTCTAATAACTAAAACATGAAACAGACTCTCCCAAAATTTATCGCTAATTTTTATTCACTCACAAAAAATCTATTTATTTTTATTCTCTTTTTTGGAATTTCATCAGTAATGGCTCAGCCGCCTTTTGATAACCGTTATGGGAGCATACTTAATGCTGATGATGGGCCAGTAGAGGATTTTGTGACCTGCCCATCTATTGATCCTGATAATTATACTTACACAGGAGTTCAGGCAATCTATTATCCTAAAGGTCTAGGGTACTCTGTAAATTATACGATTCGTGGTGTCCGTGTAAAATCAGATGGTACTTTGTCAACAGCAAATTTCGATTATATACAAACTATGAATGATTATAATATATTCCCATTGAAGATAATTACAATTAATGGAAATACGGAATACCTAATTACTGGTTATGTTACACCTCATAATGGAATAGATCAAGCCCCTTTTAGACCAAGGCCTTTCGTAATAAAAGCGAATGCAAGCCTTCAAGCCACGATGTTTAAAGTATTTGATCATCCAGAATTTTTTAGTGATGTAGATGAACTATCTAATAATGATTTATTATTTTCAGGTTCTATGTGTTATACGACAAAACAAGCTACAGCATATCGGTCAGGTTGGATAATGCGAACAGATCCTACCACCTTTACCGCTTCATGGATGAGGTTTTTGCATACCACTTCGATGACAAGTTCACATAATTTTAATATTGTACATGATGCAATTGTTGTTAACTCAGATTATGCCATAATTTGTGGAAGCACAAATGAACAATCTAATTGTGTAGCTGAACCTAATTATTACGATCCTCCTGTTTTAGATAGTTTTGTATCCAGAGCTTTTATAGCAAAAATTGATTTAAGTGATGGGTCATTTAACTGGCATAAATCATTGTTTAACGGGTATCTGGGTGCTAGATTGGCATTAAATTCAGCTAAAACCACTGTAGTGCTTGCTTTAAATAATTCAAACACAAATAGATATCCAGGTTTGGCTTTTTTTAATGTTACTACAGGATTACTTTCACTTCAGAGATACTTTGAATGTTCAAACAGTATTAATGGGGTGTCTTTCAATAATGGTACTTCATACTCCAATACAAATATATTAACGCATTATCCTTCAGTTATTCAAAACATATATTTTATGAATAATGATCAAGACATATTTATTAGCGGCAAATTTATTGATTTAATTGTCACTGATAATGTTTCAAACACACAAATTGGAACCTATGATATGCCATTTAAGGCAAAGTTTGATTATACTAATAAAACATATACTGATTTTTTACTTTTTAAAACCGCTCAACAGTTCTCAGGATATAAGAATTTTCTTTCTTATGATATATGGAATCCACATGATGGAGAATGTGGAAATAGATATCCGCCATTTTATGTAGCAAGCAATACCTTGCCTTGCTTATCAGGGTCTTGTACCGATGAATATGTCACAATAACCGCAGATGCTTCCACTTATGACGGTACGGTAAAGCAAGATAAAGTGTGGATATACAGTAATGATAATCAAGTATGCGAAAATGAATATGTAGGCTTGACCACCATAAATGAAAATTTTAGTAGCACTCACATTGAAATAATAAATGATGATATAATTGTAAGCCCAATTACTGATGATTGGGATTATTCAAACTATACAATTTACAAAGTATTTCATTCATGTTCTCAATAAAAATATTGAATGAAGGCAAAATTCACCAAATACAAATTAATCTTTATAATCTATATTTGAATAAATATAAAATTTATTGAGAATGAAAAATTTATTGTTGGTACTTCTTTTTACATCCGGTTCAATATGCCATGCTCAAAAAGAGGGTAACAACTGGTATTTTGGATATGGTTATTCCTTAGATTTTAACTCAGGAAAACCTATAACTGTAAAAAGAAGCACTATGCAAACTAGATTTGGCTGCGGTGCTATAAGCAATTCTAAAGGTAAGACGCTTTTTTATTCCGATGGCTTAAATATTTATGATAGCAGCCATAACGCTATCCCAAATTGCCTTTTTAACTCCAAGGTTTTTTCCTCACAACCTGCACTTTTTGTTCCATGGCCTGATAGTTCTCACCTCTATTTTTTATTTACTCCGTATGTTAATAATGATTCATGTTTAAAATATTCAATAGTAAATTGTAAACTTAGAAATGGCTTGGGAGACATAGAAAAAGGGAAGCTAAATATAAAGTTACCAAGTTATGCTCTTGGTAAAATTAATGCTGTAAGGCATGCCAATAGACATGATTATTGGTTAATGGTACCTCAAATAAATACTGATTCAGTTTACACATATTTAATAACCAACAAAGGGGTACAGTTACCACCCATAAAGAGTAAAATTGGTGTTGTATTTAAATATTATTCCCCAAGTTCTGACCAATCTCTTGGATATTTAAAATTTTCACCTGATGGTAAAAAAGTAGGTCATGTTTCTATTAAAGATTCAAGTTTTATTGCTGATTTTGATGCATCTACAGGCAAAGTCAGTAACCCATGGTGGTTTTATTCTCGAGGTGCTCTCAGCTTCGAATATTCTAATACGAGCAGATATTTATACATGTGCCAATATGGAAATAAGGTTGTCCAGTTTGATCTTGAATCCAAAACAGCCAATGAATTTATGGCTTCAAATAAAACTATTGATAGTGGTTCTGCTGATTCATATACATATGGAATAATGCAACTAGCCACAGATGGGAAAATTTATATTTTTCCCGACCCTCGATTTACCAATAGTCCTCCTTATTATGCTTTCTTAAATGTTATTCATTCACCGGATTCAATTGGAAAAAAGGCACGTGTAGAAAGAAATTTTATAAGTTTAGGATATTTCTCACCTACAGGTTCGGTGGGATTACCTGATATGGTCCAATCTTTTTTTAATAAACCCTCTTTTAGGGTTAAGCAAAATTGTTCTAACGATACGGTGTTTTTTACTATAAGAGACACCTATCAGTTGGATTCGGTTCGTTGGGATTTTGGAGATACAGCAAGCGGAGCTTTAAACTACTTCACCAAAACAACTAATATATTTCATCATTATAAAAACTTAGGGAACTATAAAGTACGCTTAATAAGTTTTCATAAAAGTTATACCGATACCATTTATGTAACTTTCTTGCTTAAACCTTTAAAACCTTATATAGGAAAGGATACCAATTTTTGTAAATCAAAGTTTTTATCACTCAGCCCAAATGAAGAGTATGCAGGATACAAATGGAGTACTTCACAAGCCATCAAAAGTATTTATGTAACAAATCCGGGTACTTACATTCTAACTGTTTCTGATTATAGTGGCTGCAAAGGTTCAGATACAATTAAAATTTTAAAACCAATAGTTAAGTCTGATTTTACTATTAATGATGCAAGCCAATGTTTTAAGGGAAATGATTTCAAGCTCAAAGAAAATACAAATTACACTGGTGGCTTAAGGCAAAATGACAATTGGTTTTTAAATGATAGTTTGTTGAGTAATGATAGTTTGGTTAATATTTCATTTAAAGATATTGGCTCGTACCCTATAAAATTAGTTTCTGAAAGTTATGGTGGTTGCAGAGATTCTATTACCAAAACTTTAAATGTTTATCCTAACATCAAAGTTAGTTTTACTTTAAATGATTCAATCCAATGTTTGAATACTAACCGTTTTGATTTTACAAATACTACACCCGATACTGGAAGCATCAGCTATCAATGGGATTTAGGTGACCAAACTATAAGTTCGCAAAAAAATATAATTGGTAAGACTTATTCAAAAGATAGCTTTTATAAAATTAGATTGATAATCACCACTATTAATAATTGCAAAGACACAATAGCCAAAAAAATAGTGGTTCTTCCTAATCCGAAAGCTGATTATAGCTGGGATTTGGCTTGCAGTCGAACAGCAACCAACTTTTTATACACTGGCACAAAACCCATTAAAACGTTCCAATGGAACTTCAATAACGAAACTACTTCAAACCTTGAAAATCCAGGTCATAAATTTGCCTCAGCAGGTACCTCAACCGCAACCTTAATTATAGCCTCTGACAATGGTTGCACGGATACCTTAAAGAAAACAATTGAAATAAAACCACAAGCCAACGCAAATTTTACAACCACGGATGGGTGTGAAACTGACAGTGCAAGCTTTAAAAATTTATCACAAGATGCCACAAGCTATCTTTGGAAATTTGGAGATGGCCAAAAATCAACGAAAGCAAATCCTAAGCACAAGTACCAACTAGCAAGTACTACCACTTACAATGTAACCCTGGTAGCCCAAGTAACCAATGGATGTGCTGATTCTGTGAGCAAAGCCGTAACCATTAATCAAAACCCTAGTTCCGATTTTAGCTACACATACAATGGCAACAAAGTAGACTTAAAAATTGCCAAAGGTGGAAACTCATACCAATGGAAATTTGGAACTACCGACAGCCTGAAAACTACCACAACCACTTACACACATACCATTAAATCCTCTGACCAACACACGGTTTGCCTTATAGCCACAGATGTTTCCGGTTGCTCTTCCAAAACTTGCAAAAACATAACGGTAGGAATTTTAAACCTTTCTGAAAAAAGCTTTAAAATTTTTCCGAATCCTAACAACGGAACGTTTACCATCGAAATTGAAAATCCTGAAAAGGATGTTTCCATTGAAGTGTTTAATTTGATAGGTGAATTGGTTGGAAGGGTTGAAAGGGCAGGAGTAGTGACGTTGATTGATTTAGATGCAGAACCCGGAATGTACTTTGTAAAAGTTAAAAATGGTGATGTAAACTGGAATCAAAAGGTTTTTGTTTCATTTGGCACAGATAGCAACTGATAGAAAAATTAATTCCCTACATTTGAATGAAAACTCAGGAGCAATGAGGAATTTAACATGCATCTTAGCACTATTTTTTGTTGGCCTTTCATCGGCATGGGCACAAAAAGAAACCAATATTTGGTACTTTGGTCAAGAGGCCGGTTTGGATTTTAATAAAACACCAGTTCAAGCCATTACAAATAGTAAAATGTTTGCAAAAGGAGGGAGTTCCAGTATTTGCAATTCCAAAGGCAGATTGTTGTTTTATTCGGATGGATACACTATTTATGACAGCACTCATGGCATAATGCCGAATGGTCGTAATATACAATTTAATAATAATTGGACTGCATCTCAGTCTGCTCTCATTTTGCCAATGCCTGGAAATGCTCATGTTTATTATTTGTTTACCAATAATATAACTAAAGATACAATATTAAATTATGTAAGGTATTTTCTTTGTTATTCAGTAATCGATATGCGCCTAAACGGAGGAAGAGGTGATATAGTGAAAGACAAACGGAATATTGTTTTACTAACCCAAACTACTCAAATGCTTGCAGCTACCAAACATGGTAATGACAGGGATTATTGGATACTTACCCATAAAACATTTTATGATAAAAGTGAGGAAAGTGTTAATCATCAATGCGATTCTATCTATTCATGGCTTCTTAGTCCACAAGGCTTAACATCACAAGCTGTAATAAGTAAAACAGGACGAAAGAATTATTTATATAATTTTAATGATAATTTTCTTAAAGTATCACCCGACGGAAAAAAAATAGCCTACATTAATTTTTCATTATTATCAAAATTAGGTATACCAAGTGATTCTGTGCAAATTGGCGATTATGATATAAATACAGGTAAAGTTGGAAAACTTATAGCCCTAAACCTCGGAGTAAGTGGAAATCATGGTCTTGAATTTTCACCCAATGGTCGGTATATATATCTTACAAATACAAACAAAAGGGCTTTATTTCAGTTTAATGCTCAAGCTAAATCAAACAAAGAACTACTTGCTTCCAAAATATTAATTGATTCGGTTACAACCATAGGTAAATCATTTTTACAGCTTGGTCCTGACGGTATCATTTATTCTACTGTTCCCGACAATAATGATACTGCATCTTTAAATTATCTTAATGCAATACTTTCACCCGATTCAGCAGGAAAAAAATGTAATTTTAAAAAAGGTTATCTTTATTTGGGCGGTAAACATGCTGGAATACTACCCAATTTTGTTTCCTCGTATTTGAAAAAAGTTCCGCTCTATATTCAATCCTCCGCCTCGTGCTTGGGTGATACCGCTTTTTTTTCTATTCCATATATGAACGACCCCGATTCGGTAACATGGGATTTTGGAGATATAGGTTCTGGAAATGCTAACTTTTCAAAAAACAGTGAGGTGTATCATCTTTACAAAAATCATGGAAATTATACCGTTAGTGCCATTGTATATGATGAAAACAGGAGCGATACTTTAAAATTGGAAATACGAATTAAAACAGCCAAAGCCGATTTTGAAGCCAAAGATGCTTGTGAAATGGATACGGTAGTTTTTACCAACACATCCGGTTTTTTAGGAGACCGCAATTACACTTGGAAATTTGGTGATGGAACTACAGACAAAATCAAAAATCCAAAGCATTATTATAAAATAAACGGGGTTTCTCAAACCTATAATGTAACCCTTGTATCCTCAATAGGCGATGGATGCAAAGATTCTATTACCAAAGCCGTAACTGTAAATGCCAATCCCATTTCTGATTTTACGTTTACTGCCAGTGGCAAGGATTATAATTTTGAAGCTACCCAATTTGGCAATACAAAATACCTTTGGCTATTTGGCGATGGCGATAGCAGTGCAATGGCAAAACCAAGCCATACCTATACCGATTTGCTCACCATGCACACGGTTTGTCTTAAAGTTACCAATGTGGCCAATTGTGTTTCCGAATCCTGCAAACAAATAAACACTGCTGCAATTTCAGCTGCCAAACCTTCAGGTTTCACTCTTTATCCCAATCCCAACACCGGAAGCTTTACAATAGAGCTTACCACTCCAGAAAAGGATGCCGCCATAGAGGTTTATGACCTTTTGGGTAAGTTGGTTAAAAAAGTGGAACGGGTTGGAAAAGTGACGTTGATTGATTTGGATGTTGAATCAGGAATTTACTTTGTGAAAGTTAAAAATGGAGATGTAAACTGGAATCAAAAGGTTTTTGTTTCATTTGGCACAGATACCAACCGATAGAAAGATTAATTTCCTACATTTGAATTAAAACCCAGGAGAAATGAGGAATTTAACATGCATTTTAGCACTATTTTTTGTTGGCCTTTCATCGGCATGGGCACAAAGGGAAGCCAATATATGGTATTTTGGTAATGAAGCAGGTCTTGATTTTAATAAGACTCCAGTAAGTGTTTTAAGTAATGGTAAAATTTCCAAAGGTGGAAGCTCAAGTATATGTAATTCCAAAGGTCGCTTGTTATTTTATTCCGATGGTTACAATATTTATGACAGCACCCATAAAATAATGCCTAACGGCCATAGCCAGAGGATTAATTCAAATTGGGTCGCCACGCAGTCGGCACTAATTGTTCCCTTGCCGGGAAACAAAAATTTGTATTACCTTTTTACCAATGAAATAACACCGGATACCGCATATGAATATGCCAGGACTTTTCTGTGCTATAGTATTATTGATATGCGCCTTAATGGTGGGAAGGGAGATGTGGTGCAAGGTAAACGAAACATTGTAATGCTGGATAAAACCACCCAAATGCTTGCCGCTACGCAACATGCTAATGGCAGGGATTATTGGATTCTTACACATAAAACTCACATGGATTCAAGTCTTGGTGGTTATTATAGTCAATCCGATTCCATTTATGCCTGGTTGCTGCGACCCCAGGGATTAAATAGCAAGGCGGTAATAACTAAAACAGGACGAAAGGCACGTGTTTTTTATAATTATTTTATGAAACTGTCACCGGACGGCAAAAAACTGGCCTATAATAATTTTTCGCAATTGTCAAAACCCGGAATACCAAGTGATTCAGTCCAGTTAGCCGATTTTGATATTAACACTGGAAAGGTAACTAACCTTAAAGCCATATGCTTTGCGACCACTGGAAATTATAGTCTTGAATTTTCACCCAATGGCCGGTATTTGTATCTTATCCGTCAATATAAGGGGATGATTTATCAATTTAATGCCCTGGCCAAGACAAGCGGGGAACTTATGGCTTCCAAAGTTTTAATTGATTCAACAGGAATTAATGGTTCCTCTGTATTGCAACTTGCACCCAATGGGGTTATTTATGTAACACGAGGTGGTAACATTAACCCACCTCAAACTGATTATCTCGATGCAATATTATCTCCAGATTCAGCAGGTACAAAATGTAAGTTAACAAAAAAGCATATTTATCTTGAACGTAAAACCGGATGGGGCTTACCTCTCTTTGTATCATCCTTTCTAAAACGGGTAATTCCTACCATCATGTATTCATCTTCCTGTAAGGGAGATACAGCTTTTTTTTCCATTCGTTCACAGCATGATGCCGATTCGGTAAAATGGGATATGGGAGATAGCGGTTCGGGAACTAATATTTCAAGGAGTACAGAGCCTTACCATATTTATAATAAACAAGGAACTTATACTGTAAAAGTGGTACTGTATGATGAAAACAAAACGGATACCCTCACATCACAAGTAAACATTAATGGAGCCAAAGCTGATTTTGAGGCGGATGATGTTTGTGCAAGTGATACCGTTAAGTTTATAAATACGTCGGGTTTTGGCATTGAACGAAATTACACATGGAAATTTGGTGATGGAACTACAGACCAAATCAAAAATCAAAAGCATTTTTATAAAATAAACGGGGTTTCTCAAACCTATAATGTAACCCTTGTAGCCTCAATAGGCGATGGATGCAAAGACTCTATTACCAAAGCCGTAACTGTAAATGCCAATCCAATTTCTGATTTTACGTTTACTGCCAGTGGCATGGATTATAATTTTGAAGCTACCCAATTGGGCAATACAAAATACCGTTGGCTATTTGGCGATGGCGATAGCAGTGCAATGGCAAAACCAAGCCATACCTATCCCGATTTGCTTACTATGCACACGGTTTGTCTTAAAGTTACCAATGTGGCCAATTGTGTTTCCGAATCCTGCAAACAAATAACCACCGCTGCCATTGCAACGCCTAAACCTTCAGGTTTCACTATTTATCCCAATCCCAACACCGGAAGCTTTACAATAGAGCTTACCACTCCAGAAAAGGATGCTGCCATAGAAGTTTATGACCTTTTGGGTAAGTTGGTTAAAAAAGAGGAATGGGTTGGAAAAGTGACGTTGATTGATTTGGATGTTGAATCAGGAATTTACTTAGTGAAAGTGAGAAATGGGGATATAAGCAAGAACCAAAAGGTTTTTGTTTTATTTAACACAAATGCCAATTGATAGAAAAGAAAGCATCGTAATTCCGTAATATCGTGTTAATGCTTCGTTCATAACTCCTCAATCTTTTTCTTACCTTTGCCGCCTTTAACACTAGAGTATGGATTTATTTGAGAAAATAAAAGCGAACCGCGGACCGATAGGGATGCACGCAAAAGAATCACATGGGTATTTTACGTTTCCAAAATTAGAAGGTGAAGTAAAACCAAGAATGGGTTTTCGTGGAAAAGAGCGATTAAACTGGAGTTTAAATAATTATTTAGGCCTTGCCAATCATCCCGAAGTTAGAAAGGCAGATGCCGATGCAGCCGCCGAGTA
>CAMDGU010000071.1 GCA_945897885.1 Chitinophaga pinensis | reverse complement strand
GAGCCGTGGAGTTCTTTTGGTAGGTCGAATAGGTGGTCTCCTTGCCAATAAGTGATTTTAAGCTGGCTATGTAATCATCCCAGACCTCGATAATCATTTTGGCTTTGGCATTGTTGATGCCCAGGATAGCATCCCTAAGATCGGTAGCCAGGACTTCCTCTTTGAGCATAAGGAGGTCGTTGTACTTCTGATGGGCACGGACGCGCACTGCTTCCAGGTAGTCATTAAAGACCTTGGCCTCGGTGGTTCGGCCTTTCATTTGATACCTCACCGGATCCCATTGGCCGGGCTGGATGAAGCGTTTTAATCTCAGGGCTACTTTATCCCCGTTGATGTTGATGCGAAGCATCACGGGGCATTCCCCGTTCTTCTTGTCTTTTGTCCGGTTGATGTAGAACACCAGACTGAATGTTGTTTTTGACGACATAAGGCGCAATTGTGTTTAATTGTGCCCCCCATTTTGATTACAAAAATACGTTTACCCCTCGGCTAAATCAAGCTTATCTTGTTGATTTTCAGTCCTATTATGTTCGTATTTGTTCGTACACCGTTGACCCCTTTTTGATTTTTGAAAAGGGGTCACCAGAAGGAAACCCAATCGGCGTACAAGCGCGAACATTTTCGGAAAGTAAAGAACAAAAAAAAGTGTGTAAATCAACGACTTACACACTTTTCGTACAGTTGCGAACTGTACTCAGCGGAGAAAGAGGGATTCGAACCCCCGGACCTGTTACAGTCAACAGTTTTCAAGACTGCCGCATTCGACCGCTCTGCCATTTCTCCGCTGCAAAAGTAGTATTATGATTTTTTTATTCCAAACCTATTTCCAAACTTTTTTCTTTGGAAACACGGTATATGCTGTAATTCAGCTCAAAACCTATTAAAATAATCATACTGTTGAAGTAAATAAGAAGCATTAATGAGATAATTGTGCCAATTGAACCGTATAATTTGTTATAACTATCGAAGTGATTTACATAATATGCGAATAATTCTGTGGCTACAAAGGATAAAAAAGTAGAAAGTGTGCTGCCTGGTGAAAAGAACTTCCAACGAAAAGTTAATGTGGAACCAATAAAATATAAAGATGAAAATATAAGGTATAGTAAAAAAAGAAGAGTAATGTACTCAAATCCTGTATAAAACCATGTCCAGAAGGAGCCCGTAACCAAATTTTTGGATTGAAGCCAATTAATACTTAACGTAGTGTAAACAATAAGTGTAACGGAAATAATCAAAATTGAAAATACCAAAAAAGTAAGTAAAATGGATTTTATTCTGTCTTTATAAGGGCTTGCTTTTGTTTTTTTGTATCGGTTAAAGGCTCGTATCATTGACAAAAAACCATTGCTAGAAAAGAATATAGCTGTAACAAAACCTAAAGAAAGCAGACTTCCCCGCTGATGTTTAACAATATCTTTAATAGTGGATTGCAGCGTTTGATATACGTTATTAGGAAGCACAAATTCTAATTGCTTCAATATTTCAGCATCAAGGTTTTTTATTGGCAAATAAGCTATTGCTGTAAATAAAAATATAATAGTAGGAAATAAAGCCAGAAAAAAATTGTAAGCCAAATAACTTGAACGAAGATTAAGGTTTTCATCAAATGCACTTCTGAAAAAAAAACGCCCAACTTTAAATAGTGAGTTACCTTCAAATCCTGGAGGTGTAATATTGTCTAGCCATCTAAAAACGGCTTTTACCGGTCGCGAGTTTAATATGACTTTAGTAAGTTTATTCACTTAGTTGGCTTATAAAAAGTATTTCCAAATTCTCAGGGCATCGTATAGCCTTGCCGGTTTTAATATCTACAAATACCAACGTTATTTTGCCTGTATTAAGCATCATACCAGCTTCATTCTTACATTCATAACAAAAAGTAATTCGATTTGTTGGCAATTCTAAAAGCGTGGTTTTTAAAAAAAGCAAATCATCGTATTTGGCCGGCTTAATATATTTAATATCAAAAGAAAGTACTGGTAAGCCAATTCCTTGTTTTTCTAAATCACTATAAGCTACCCCAAGTTTTCTTAATAATTCTACTCGACCAACTTCATAATACAAGGCATAGTTGCCATAATAAACATAGCCCATTTGGTCGGTTTCTCCATATCTTACACGTATTGTTTCAATGTGACTAAGCATAGGGGCAAATTAACTAAACCTGAAGCAAAGCCCCAATCTTTTATTTGTTTAGAATTTATAACTAAACCAAATCGCATTAATAAGATTAGTATTGAAAAAGGTAGAAGTAGATGTGCTTTTTGTTGAATTTAAGTCCGTAGATGATTTGTCACTCATTGTATATTGAGTTGACTTACTTTCACTGGCACCTAACCTTATTCCGGCATGCAATCCCGACTCAATTCCAATAGCAATTTTTGGGGAGAAATTATATTTTAATCCCCCCAACAACGATAAACCTAAATTAAAGGAAACAGTATTGTTATACGATTTATTAATTCTGCTTAAAATGTTATTAGTATAACTAAGGCTAAGGTTTTGTGAGGTTTGATTACTCATTCCTGCACTTTTTATAAAACCATGATAAAAATATATATCCTTTGAACTAATATCATCCAATTGAATATAATGTTCCTTACCCCAGGCAAAATTTATACTTCCAAAATTGTTTGTGGCCGATTTGTATTCATTCGCAATAATATCAAGGTCCGAGGCTAAATAATTTGGAAAATTCGAATTGTTTTGAAAGCTAAAGGAGATGTTTTTTCTTTTCTTAATTAAGCTATCCTTTGTGTCCTTTCTTATAAGGAAGTTAATGTTTCCATTGTTGTTGAAATTTCTTAAATCAATACCAATTTCTTTTCCTTTTAATTTTTTTTGTGAAAACGAGGAGGAGTAACCTAAAAAAATGAGCAATGAGAGAGTGATTAGTTTTTTCATGTTTGTTGTTTCACAATTAACTTACCAAGCAATGATTTATTTCTAAAATTTTTATTACCAATTATTTAGGTTTTTTATAACTTTTTGTAGAGTAATTATAATGTATACATAAGACTACAAGAATGTATAATTAGCCTTATTTCTGCAGCGTGTTTTTCGGCTAAATTTTATGAATAATTTAGCCAACTATCATTTCGCTCAAACCTTAATTTATTGTAGTTTTGCAGACCAAACATCAGCCGATGACCAAAGTACACAACTTCTCAGCCGGGCCGGGCATTTTGCCTCAACAAGCCATTGATAATTCCATCTCAGCACTTCAAAATTTTATGGGAACCAACCTTTCCCTTATTGAGGTTTCACATCGTGATAAGGAATTTGAAAGTGTAATGGCTGAAGCACGCCAATTACCATTAGACATTTTAGGACTGGGCGATGATTATGATGCTGTTTACCTTGGAGGTGGAGCCAGTTTGCAGTTTTGTATGGTTCCTTATAATTTTTTAAATACCAAAGCCGCTTACCTAAAAACAGGCGTTTGGGCTGCCAATGCAGTTAAAGAGGCTAAGTTTTTTGGAGAAACCGATGTAGTGGCTAGCAGCGAGGATAAGAACTATACTTACGTTCCTAAAGATTTTGTTATACCAACAGATGCAGAGTATTTTCATTATACCAGTAACAATACCATTTATGGTACACAAATGCATTCTATTCCCAATAGCCCGGTGCCATTGTTTTGCGATATGAGTTCGGATATTTTTAGTAAACAAATAGATGCTAAAAAGTTTGATTTAATATATGCCGGAGCCCAAAAAAATATGGGACCAGCCGGAGCTACCTTAGTAATCCTAAAAAAGGAATTATTAGAAAAAATAACACGAAAAATTCCAAGCATGTTGGATTACCGAAATCATTTTAGCAAAGAAAGTATGTACAATACGCCGCCGGTTTTTGCCGTGTATTGTTCTTTGCAGGTTTTAAAATGGGTTAAAGAAATGGGACTTTAAAAAATGGAGGCCCGCAATAAAGCCAAACAGGAATTATTGTATGCCGAAATTGACCGTAATGATTTTTTTAAAGGAACTACAGTAAATGAAGATAGGAGTTGGATGAACGTAACCTTTGTGATGAACGATGAAGCCCATACGGCAGAATTTTTAAAGCTTTGCAAAGAAGCAAATATCAATGGAATAAAAGGCCATCGTTCGGTTGGTGGATTTAGAGCATCCATTTATAATGCATTGCCAATAGAAAGTGTTCAGGTTTTGGTAAATGTAATGAAAAATTTCAAACCATAAAAATAGGTTTTTAAAAATGACAAAAATTTTAGCAAACGACGGAATAAATAAAGCAGGTCTGCAACTTTTACAAGATGCCGGATTTACGGTTGACACAACATTCATTCCTCAAAATGAATTGGCTTCAAAAATTGCCGATTATGATATTTTATTGGTGCGAAGTGCCACCAAAGTATCCAAAGAAATTATTGATGCTGCTACAAATTTAAAATTGATTGGTCGCGGCGGGGTAGGTATTGATAATATTGATAGTGTTTATGCCAAGTCCAAAGGAATCCCCGTTGTAAATACTCCGGCGGCTTCATCTGTTTCGGTGGCCGAGTTGGTTTTTGCCCATCTTTATTCCGGATGCCGTTTTTTAAACCTTTCCAATAAGGATTTACCTTTAAACCCTTCCGGAAATTTTAAAGATTTAAAAAATGCAGCCTCCAAAGGTATTGAGCTTAAAGGCAAAATCTTAGGGATTTTAGGCTTTGGAAGAATAGGGCAGGAGGTAGCCAAAATAGCGATAGGAAGTGGTATGAATGTGCTGGCATATGACCCATTTTTTAAATCAAAAGATATTGAAGTTTCTTTTCATGAGGCTTTGAAATTAAATCCAATTTTGATTAAAATTCCAATGGCGAGTAAAGAAACCGTGTTACAAAATTCAGATTTTATTACCTTACATGTTCCGGGGGGACCTGAAGCTGTGATTGGTGCCGTTGAGTTTGAGATGATGAAAAAAGGAGCAGGGTTGGTAAACTGTGCAAGAGGAGGAGTGGTGGATGAAGTAGCTATGACCGAAGCATTAAAAAATGGTAAATTAGCATTTGCCGGAGTGGATGTTTTTGCTATTGAACCACCGGTATATCAAGATTTTATTGGACTGCCAAATGTCTCAGTAAGTGCCCATGTTGGCGCATCTACAGTTGAGGCTCAAGAAAGGATAGGTAAAGAAATAGCCACCATAATTATCAATCATTTTAAAAACTAAATGCCTGTATTTTTTCCTTTCAGAGCATTACGACCAACCAAAGAAAATATAACCAAATTTTCAGCCAAAACCTCTGATTTTAAAAATCAGGAGGAAGTATTGGCTGATATGATAATAAATACGGAAAGTTATTACCACGTTACCAAACAAAGTTTATTAAGTTCAGTCAAAAAGCCTATTGAGCATTTTTTTAAAATAGGGGCTGAATTTGTAAAGCAAAAAACTGAATCAGGTGATTTGGTTCGTGAAAAGGTTCCTTGTTTTTATGTTTATCGGCAAATTGATCATGCAACGGGGAGAACTTATACCGGTATAATTGGGTTAGTAGATGTGATAGATTTGGAAAATAATTCTATTAAAAAACATGAACTCACCAAAGTGGTTCGTGAGGAATATTTATATAAGCAATTACATTTTACCGAAGTGCTTGGCGAGCCCGTATTAATGGGACATGAACACAAACCTGAGATTGAGGAAATTATTGCCAAAGCCAAAACAAAAAATCCAGTATATGATTTTAAAACCATTGATAACAAGGAGCACATTGTTTGGTTAATCAATACGTCTGAGGATTTAGAATTTGTAACTGAAAAATTTGCTGAAATTCCTGCCTTTTATATAGCCGACGGGCATCATCGATGCGCCTCTACTATTCGAAATTATCACCGAAATCCCGAACCTATCAATAGGTATTTTATGGTATTTTTATTAGATGAAAATCAATTTCATATCGAATCATTCCACAGGATACTTAGTGGATTGTTACCTGAAGAATTAGAAAATTTAAAAGAAAAGTTAAGTAACTATTTTGAAGTAGAAGAATATAAAAAGGGAGAACTTTTTAAACCCGAACGGCATTCCCAATTTGGTTTGCTCACACGCGATTTATCGTTAAAACTTTCGTTAAAAAAAGAACCTAAAACCAGTAATCCAGAAGCTCATTTGGATGTTTCTATTTTAGAGAAAAAATTATTCATACCTATTATGGATATTCATCATCCGCGAACAGACCACCGCTTGTCATGCATTGCCTCTAGCCAGGATTTTAAACCAATGAAAAAGTTGTTGAACGCTGGAGATATTGATATGGTAATTTCAAATTTCCCTATTTCCTTTAGCGAAGTAAAGCAAGTAGCCGACGCCAATAAAACCATGCCCCCAAAGTCTACTTATATTGAACCTAAATTAAGAGGTGGGATGATTATTCAGAAGTTTTAAGGATGCATTAAATATAAAAAAAGCCTTCAAAATTATTTTTGAAAGCTTTTTTTTATGTTATTTCAATTGATTTAAGATTTAACTTTTATTGGAAATAATTTATCAGGTGATTGACGAGTAATTAATAAGTAACCACCAAAGAATACTAAACTGAAAAACAAATCGCCAACAACTTGATTTAAAAAGAAATTAGACAACAAGTCGCCTTTATAAAAAACTAACCCTGCAAGGTATGATTGACCAATTCCGGCAGCAGAGCGAGGGTAAACAAGTTCCATTTGCATCCATGAACCAAAATTGGTGATAAGAAAAAATGAAACAGAAGCTAAAACAGAAGCTAAAACAATATTTGAAACTTTAATGCGATTTTTTATACCACGGCCAATAAACCATGTAAGAGCAAAAGCAGCATAAACATAAATAAAGTAACCGTTGGTAAAATACTCGCTATACATTTTACCGGTTCCAGCCATCATTAAATCACCGGCTAACAATGCTATAAAAGGTACAAGGATGGAAAAACGATTTCTGTTGGCCATGGCGCCACAAAATAATGCCAGCGAGCCGATAGCTGAAAAATTTGGAATAGTGATAAACAAACGGCTAAAAACGGCCAATATGATTACCAGAAATAGTATTATGTTTGATTTATTGTTCATAGTGTTTGGGTTGCAAATATAATTGGTGTAAAGGTTATATATTTTAATTTTTATTAACTCATGTTTCTTTTAGTGATCTCGTCACGTATTAATGCGGCTTTATCATAGTCCTCATCAGATATTGCTTCTTTTAACAATTCTTCAAGTTCCGAATTGCTTAGATTATTAAAGTTATCTTTAAAAAAAGTGGCACTCATTGGAGGTAGGTCATCACTGGGGCGTGCCGGGGCATCAGTATCGTCATCGTCCAGCACAATTCCGGCATTATCCAATATTGATTTTTTAATATAAATAGGGCTTTTAAAACGAAGAGCCAAACTTATAGCATCTGAGGTTCGGGCATCAATATTTATTGGACTTCCATCCATATCAAAAATGAGTTGTGAATAAAAAACACCTTCAATAAGGTCGTTAATAAAAACTTCATTCAATTTGATATTAAATGCTTGGGCAAAACTTTTAAATAAATCATGGGTCATCGGGCGTGAAGGTTTTAAGCCTTCCATTTCAAAAGCAATGGTTTGTGCCTCATAATTTCCTATAACTATTGGGAGTTTTATTTTACTTCCTTTTTCGCCCATTATTAAGGTGTAAGAACCGCTTTGAGTTTGGCCTGAGGTTAAACCCACAACTTCTATTTTCACCTTATTTGCCATAGCTTTAGTTTTTAAGTTCCTTTGCTCGAGCAATAAGTTTTGGTAACACTTCAAAGGCATCCCCTACAATACCGTAGTCAGCAGCTTTAAAAAACGGAGCCTCAGCATCTTTATTTATAACACATATTACTTTACTGGAGCTAACTCCCGCAAGGTGTTGTATGGCTCCTGAAATACCAACAGCAATATATAAATTTGGCTTAATGGTAATTCCTGTTTGACCAACGTGTTCTTCGTGTGGTCTCCAATCCATGTCTGAAACCGGTTTGGAGCAAGCTGTGGCAGCACCCAGTAATCCGGCAAGTTCTTCTATCATTCCCCAGTTTTCAGGACCTTTCATTCCTCGGCCACCTGATACCACAATTTCTGCTTCGGTTAATGCTATTTTTCCTGAAGCTTTGCTAATATTTAATGATTTGGTGTGCACACTTGAAGAATCTATATCCAATTCTATTTCTTTAATTGAAGGTGAAAAATCATAATTTTTCACTTCATAAGAATTAGGAACTAAACAAAATACTTTTCTATCAGACTTTAATTTAACAAAAGCCATTGCTTTGTTTGAAAAGGCTGTTTTTTTAACAGATAAATCATCAGCCGGTAAACTAACTACTCCTGAAATAATTCCTGCACCTAGTTTTACAGCTACTCTCGGGGCTATTGATTTTCCGCTGTAAGTATTAGATATAATTACAATGGAAGCATTTTCCTCATTTGCTATTTTGGCTATGGTATTGCTGTATGCTTCAGCTGAAAATATATCTAAATTATTTCCTTTGATATTTATAACCGAATTGGCTCCGTGGTTTCCCAATTCATTCAGGTTGGAAACGCTACCTATTGCTAGCGCAGTAACCGTTAAATTTTTGGCTGCCGCTAAATCCTGCGCATAAGTTAAAGCTTCATAACTTGATTTTTTGAAGGTTCCATTATCGTGTTCGGCAAATACTAGTATCGACATGCTCGTTTTTTTTTAAATTAATTTTTTTTCGTTTCTCAATAAATCTATCAATTCTTCAGCATTGGCAGCATCTATCATTTTTACACCTTGTTTTGCTTCAGGTAGTTCAAAAGAAATATAATCTGCAAAATCATTTTCATTTGTAGGCTCTACCACAACTAATGGTTTGGTTCTGGCAGCCATAATTCCACGCATGTTGGGGATACGGGGTTCGCACAATTCTTTTTGAGCACTTGCTATACAAGGCACAGAACATTCTAATTCCTCTCTTCCACCATCAATATCACGAGCAGCTAGTACTTTGCCATTTTCAAAATCAAATTTGGTAACTACGTTTATTGAAGGAATAGTCAATAACTCACCAAGTAAACCACAAACCAATCCACCATTGTAATCAATGGATTCACGACCAGTTAAAATAATATCATAGTTGTTTTCTTTGGCTACTTTAGCAATTTGGGTGGCTACAAATAATGCATCCTTTGGGTCTGCATTTACTCGTATGGCATCGTTGGCACCAATAGCCAAAGCTTTGCGGATGTTAGGTTCCGTATCAGCAAGGCCTACGTTTATTACAGTAACGGTTCCGTTGTTTTTTTCTGCAATTTCTAAAGCTTTTGTTAAAGCCAGTTCATCGTATGGATTAATGATAAACTGAACGCCATCTGTATTAAATTTGGTGTTATTGTCTTTAAAAGTAATTTTTGAAGTAGTGTCGGGAACAACACTCATACATACTAATATTCGCATATTTTTAAATAGGTTTGCAAAAGTACAAATACATACTTAAAAATTAGTGGAAAATTCAAGGATTAAACAAATTAAAACGTTTTTAAATGACAGCCCTGAGGATGCATTTCTAAATTATGCGCTAGCTATAGAATATTTAGGGTTGGACGAATCTCAAAAGGCTAAGGAAATTTTTGAGAAGCTTATTGAAAATAATCCTGAATATTCGGCTACCTATTATCATTTTGGTAAAATGATTTTAAAAGAAGGCAATAAGGAACAGGCTCAACAAATATTTGAACAAGGGATTAAAGTGGCTGATAAAAACAAGGAATTACATGCTGCTGCAGAATTGCGTTCAGCTTTAAATGAACTATTGTATGATGAAGATTGACGAAATTAAAAACCTGAACTACAAAATTTTAAATCCAGATTATAAAGCTCGATTGAAAAAAGCTTTAGAAAAACAGTTTTTTATGAAACTGATAGGTTTTGAAATTACAAAAATTGAACCGGGATATATTGAGGGAGAATTGATTATTGAAGAAAAACACAATCAGCAGCATGATTTTTTGCATGGTGGGTTAATGGCTTCGTGCTTGGATATCGTAATGGGGTTTTCAGCATTTACGCTTTTACCAGCTAATAAAGCAGTGGTCACAGCCGATATTAATATTTCCTACTATAACCCTGGCGCAGGACTAAAGCTAATAGCGAAAGGGTGGGTAGACAAACCCGGTTCGAGACTTTATTTTTGTGAAGGTGAAATAAGTGTAGTGAGAGTGGATGGTTCTGAATTGCTAACAAACAAAGCAAAAGCTATAATGTGTGTGATAGATATTCCTAAGTAAGAAGTATCAAGATAGAGCATAAAAAAAGCCCCGATTCATTGAAGCGGGGCTTTTTTATATTTTTTAAATTAGTATTAATCAATAAC
>CAMDGU010000070.1 GCA_945897885.1 Chitinophaga pinensis | reverse complement strand
ACAATAAAATGATTTTCTATTTCTTCAAAACCTTGCGTTAATTTTTTACGAATAATTTCAGAATAATTGAACAACTGTCTGCGACGTTTATTGTATTGACTGCGTCTAAAAAATTAATAATAGGACTGGATTGAAGTTGTTTGAATAGTGAATTTTCGCTGTCTATAGACATATATTTGGCAGTTAAACTTAAGGCAATTACCTCAATATCAGACATCTTAGGCTTTCTTCCTGCTTTAGTAGGTATAGCAATTTGATGCGATAGGGGTAAAATAATTTCTAAAATTCTTTGATAATTTCTTTTTATATTTGACATGGATATTGTTTGTTTGATCGCTATCTAGATACTGAATTTCAGTACCTTGGGCAATATCCAATAGCATTTTTATTCACATTGTAATTTCACCCAACGGGTTAATGATATTAAGCAAATATATTTGGTTTGAACTAAATGTGGTCTATTATTTAAAAAACCCATACTCCTATGATTCTGTGTTAAAAGCCAATAAAAATTATTTAGATTCACTCGCTCCATAATCCCACCTTTGCACGCAATTATAAAGAACCCAAAACCGTTTAGTAATAATGAAGTTTAACAATAGTTTAATACTTAAGCTATCCCTGGTTTTCCGCAGCAAACGAACAATTGATAACGGCAGATAAAAAGGATGGCTGGTTTATTGGTTTGGAAAATTTGGAGTTCCATCTACCTTTGTTAGAAAGAAAAATGGATTCATTAATGCCTGATAAAATGGCTGAACAAGCTGAGGATGCCGGAATAAATAAAGTAAACAGAAGCTTTTCTAAAACTTTTGTTTTGGCCATTTTGGCCGGTGCTTTTATTTCTTTCGGTGCAATCTTCGCAATAACAGTCACTGCGGAGTTAACACTATCCTCTGGCTTCACAAAACTTTTGGGGGGTGTCGCTTTCAGTTTAGGACTCATTTTAATAATTATTGGAGGTGCAGAGTTGTTTACAGGAAACAACCTCATAGTAATGGCTTGGGCAAATAAAAGAATCAAAACAATTCAAGTAATAAAAAATTGGTCTATCGTTTACTCAGGAAACTTCATTGGGGCAATTTCTATAGCTGTGCTTATGTTATTTTCAATGCAATATTCATCAGGAACTGGAAATATTGGTGCAAAAACTTTGAGTATTGCCGAAACCAAATGCTCGTTAGGATTCGTGCAGGCCATTATTTTGGGAATCCTATGTAATGTTCTTGTCTGCCTTGCAGTTTGGCTTTGTTACAGCGCAAAATCAACAAGTGGAAGGATTCTATCGATACTTTTTCCGATTTCTGCTTTTGTTGCAATTGGCTTTGAGCACAGTATTGCAAACATGTATTTTATCCCAAAAGCATTATTTATTAAACGTTTTGCAAATGAAGCATTTTGGACAAGGATTAACGCTTCGCCAGCAATGTATGAAAACCTAACCTGGGGTAATTTCATAGTCAATAATTTAATTCCGGTTACTCTTGGAAATATAATTGGAGGTGCAGGTTTGGTTGGGCTTGTATACTGGTATGTTTACTTAAAAGACAAAAAGAGAAAAGTTTAATTCAAGTCAAAAATCCATTCAGATAAAAACACCAAATAAACTTTAAATCAACAGCATAAAGTGGCCCGATTATAAGCCAATATAAGTGGGTATTGCGATGAATGACCTTTCTACCGGAAACTATGATGTCACTTGCAAAGATATGCTTCAGGGTAGGGGTCATAAAGATTCATTTGCTTCCCGGCCGATTCACCGTGGGCCAAGGAAATAGCGTTGCAGGGGCTCGGCGGAAGTAAAGAACAGAAATAAAGGTGGATGCATAACAGCGGTTTTCTCTGGCTGATGGGTTGGTGTAAATTTGAAAGTTCATTTATTTCTTTTACGTTTGTATAGGGTTTGATGGTTATGTTTCGCAGTCAGCGCAAGCATGCAAAACGTTCGCAGCATACTAAGGCACACAAGCAATCATGTTGAAATTTAAATTCATATTCCTGTTAGCTATTTTACTACTAATACCTTCATTTTCAATCGGTCAAAATATACTTATTAAAGTATTCAATAAAACCGGTTACAATCTTGACTCAGTATCGTTTGGCCATTTTTATTTGGGAAAGATAAGTAAAGATTCTACTGTTTTTCTTTCTGGTATTGACGAAATTACTATGCAAGGAGATGTTCCGCTAAACCGACCATTTGGTATTATTGAAGAAAAAAAGAGACCATTCAATTTGAAATCATGTGCTACTAAATCAAAGATAAAGAAAGCGGGTAGCTATGCGTTCGATATTTTTATTAACGAGACAGGAAATGAATACCGGCTTTATTGGAAGAAGCATGAATAGAATGATAACACAATTACCAAACCCAGATCAGATGCAAGCCGCAACAGCACTTAGCCTTGGAAAATCATTGAAACCAAAAATTTCAACGGATAGTGCGTTGGAACATATAGGCAAACAAAACTAGATTTAACTGAGATAGTATTTAAAGAAGTTGTTGAAATTTCAAATCCGTATTTCAGGACACTATCATTTTTATTTGTAGACTTGGATTAAACGATGGACATATACCTTCAAAGCTTAAAACAAAAATTAGGCGAATAAAATGACTACAAAAAAGACATGGCTTAGCAAACTAAGCGAAAAGAAAGAACCTAAAATCAAACGAATTGAATTTGATTTTGCTGACATTCCAGCAAACAGTAGTATGTTCATAGCGACACCACAAATAATTGATAATTACATCAAACAAATCCCGAAAGGCAAAAAAGAAACAGTTCAAACAATGCGAAAAGACCTTGCTATTGAAAATAGGGCTGAGTATATTTGTCCGGTTACAACAGGAATATTTTTACGAGTAGTAGCAGAAGCAAATTTTGAAAAATATACACAATCTAACTCACTAAAAGGCATCACACCATTTTGGAGAGTTACAAAACCTAACTCAACTTTATCCAAAAAACTTACTTTTGGACAAGACTTCATTATAAACCAAAGACAAGTGGAAAATATAAATGAATAAATTACCGGACGACAGAACCACTGCCACTAATGGCGGTTTAGTGAAATGGCGGGTTCAGTACTTTGATTAAAAGTTTTGTGATAGGATAAAGTGCAGTTCATCTTTTGTAATTTTGTGCTGAAAATCTGCCACTGCGCCAAGAACGAAAAACGTTCTAGCTCAATTAAAAAAAATTAATAAAATGAAAAAGCAAACATTAATGATTATGACACTGCTTCTTTTTGCAGTTAAATCAAATGCCCAACCACCTGCTGGTGCAGTTGCGGCAAAACCAAACATCATATACTATGCCGGTGGAAGTTGCAAGTTCTACGATATAAAAGACAATTTGCTCCTTTCTGTGGATGCAACAGAAGCGGGATGGAGTGCAACACCGGCAAAAACGGCTTGGGTAGTGATAACACCAAGCAATGGTGGCTATTATGAGTTCCCAAATTACACTTCCAATGCCCCAACTTGCAATATTCCCCAATACCTACAACCGTTTTGGAAATCGGATACTGTTTATAATGAATTGGTTCTTTTGAATGGGGTTAACAGCACGGCTAAACTGATGTTTAATCCTTCTAAAATTATTTCGGTTACCAATTACGATTTTTCACAAACTTTTGTTCAAAATACGGACTATTCAGTAACAGGAAATGTGATAAAACAACTAACAGCAAAAGTTTCTTCAAGCGTTTCAATCATTGCAGGAAAAAAAGGAAACGGACAAGCAAATGGCTTAATGAATACAAAAGCTACATCTTGGACTTGCATTACCTATATTCCAAACAGAAACAACTGGAATGGCTCATCAATGCTTGGATACAAAGGCGACAAACTTCCCAAAACCATGGCAAAATTAAAAACTGGTCAACCGGTAACGATACAAGCTTATGGAATGAGTATAACCGCAGGCCTAAATGTAAGTGGATTTGCTGGTGATGATAAAAATTTTACACCGACCAAACCATACATGCACAGTTATGTGGATTTATTAGAGAATGCATTGGAAGCAAGGTTTGGTTCCGATATTACCATGATTAACGGCTCATGTGGTGGTAAAATGGTGTCATGGATTGATCAATATTGCGAAAGTATGGTGGTGCCTAATGTACCGGATTTGGTGATTTTAGACATGGGTATGAACGATATTTGGGGAACAACTTCTAATACTGCATTTAAAGCAAGTATGCAATCTTGCATCAATAAAATAAAAACTGCAAATCCTAATACTGAGTTTATATTAATTGGCAATATGTTGCCGGATGTAAATTCTCAGGGTTCTCCTTCCAATGGTGATGTGCTGATGTATGGATTTTTAACACAGTTGAAAAGCATTGAAACCGCAGGCATTGCAGTTTTTGACATGACCACATTAAGCGATACGATTTATAAAAGGAAAGGCGCTACCCATTGTCATTCCAATTCTCTTCATCCCAATGATTATTTAGCAAGGTGGTATGCGCAAGGATTGTCAGAACTCTTTAATGATGGCAGCATATTGAACAAGGCCGCTAAAAAATATTATGTTAATACAACAGGAAATAACACCGATGGATTGACTATTTCAACCGCTTGGACCAGTTTGGATAAAATCAATACCAAAAACTTTAATGCGGGAGATACCATCGTATTTGAAGGAGGCAAAACTTTTGTTGGCAATATCGAATTTGACAACAACGATGGAAATTCTGCCTCAAAACCTATAATTCTAACTACTTATGGAAATGGACAAGCTACAATCAACACAACGGTTGCTAACAAATGCGGTTTCAAAGCTACCAATACCCAAGGCTTTCATATAAGAAACTTCAAATTTACAGGTCCCGGAAATGGCACACAAAAAGACATGGATGGCATGTTGTTTTTTACCACAAACCCCTCTGGATATTTGAGCAATATTTCTATCAAAAATTGTGAAGTAAGTGGCTTTGGGTATTGTGGAATTCGTTTTTATTCCAATTGGGATGTGACTGTTAAAGCAGGATATAAAGATGTTGTTATAGACGGTTGTAAAGTGCATGATTGCAGAGAAAATGGAATAGTAACTTTTGCATTCGACAATCAAAACACTAGTTTTTATCATCACAAAAACTTTAGTATAAGAAATACAGAAGTGTATAACATCACTGGTTATGCAGCTTCAACTCATAAAGGCAGTGGTATCGTATTGTCACAAATAGATTCAAGTATTATTGAACGCTGTGTGGCATACAATACCGGAACAGCCAATACAGCTTGTGGCGGACCCGGTGGAATATGGGTTTGGGCAGCCAATGCCATTACTATTCAATATTGTGAGTCGCATAATAATTCATCTGGAACGTCTACTGGTTGTGATGGTTTGGGCTTTGATTTAGATGGTGGTGTTACCAATTCCATTATTCAATATTGCTATTCGCATAACAATGATGGTGCAGGGTATTTACTAGGTAACTTTGATGGTGCTCGCCCATGGGGAAATAATACAGTGCGGTATTGCATCAGTGTAAATGATGCACGAACCAACAATTCACCAGTAACCTTATTTACAGCACCCAATACCACCTGGAATGGTTTAAAACTATACAACAATACTATTTATGTGACACCCTCTTCTAAAAACAAGTACAGCACATTTGGCGCATTTCAAATGACCGATTATGGAACCAACATGTCGGGAGTTGAATGTTATAACAATATTTTTTATACCACAGGAGGCTTACCTTTGGTTACAGTTCCCACAACATTTGTAGCTCAAACGCCTAAATTTATTGGTAATTTGTATTATGCCGATGATCAGGCTTTTTCTATAACTTACGGGAGTAAATATAATTCATTATCTGCATTTCGAGGAGGGGGAACCTTTTGCGAAAAAAATGGAATTACCAATACAGGATTGGATTTAAACCCATTATTAAATAGCATTAATAAAAACCCATTAACCGTATTTCCACAACCAACTGATTCACTAGACGCTTTTCATCTTTTACAAGGGTCGCCTTGCAGAAATGCAGGTCTTGATTTGAAAACACTTTTTGGAATTGACATGGGTATTAGAGACTTTTGGGGAAAAACGTTAAAAAATGAGAACACATATGACATAGGTGCATTTGAATGGAAAAGTCAGACATCTGGCATCCATTCCACTGATTTGTCAAAAACTAGAATTTATCCAAATCCAATTGGAAAAGAAGACCTAATCATTGATTTGCCAGAAAACATTAATTCAAGCACTCAATTGAAGTTATTTGATATGTCAGGTAAGTTATGGGTTGAACAGAAATTAATGGAAGGATCAAACCATATTAAAACACGTTCATTGCCTTCAGGATTGTATTTTGTATTAATCAATGACCACAATACCTTAAAATCATTTAAATTGGTCAAGAGTGAATAAAACCGGCTATGACAGCACCTACAAGAAATTGGCGGTTCAGCGCTTAAATGAAGCGTTGTGCTCCGTATCAAGTTCAGTGGTAGCAGACAGATTTCGTCTCCGAAATCGCCAACTTCTTGTAGCTGCAAAACGTCAGACTGTATAAAAACCAACGGTATGGCAAATTTTACTCACATTCGTACCTTTGAAATAACTCAAATAGACAATTCTTGTAAGCCTTCTTTGCGTTTTTAGACAAACTGACGTTAACAGTAATTTGTAAAATGAAAAAAATAATTCAAACCATCATAATATTCTTCTTCTTAATATCCTGCAAAAAAGAAAAAACTGTAACAAGTTCAACGAATGGAAACGAGTTTTTTGTTTCTGCTGTCGATATTTCAAGTTATCCAGAGATAGCGTTATCAAATCCAACTTTTTACGATTTAGAACAAGATAAAAAAGACTTTTTTTTAATCTTTAAAGAAAATGGAATAAATACGATTAGATTGAAACTATGGGTGAACCCAAGCAATGTACATTCAGGTTTTAATAAGGTAAAAGAATTTTCTAAATCATTAAAGAATCAAGGTTTTAAAATTTGGTTAACGGTACATTATTCAGATACTTGGGCTGATCCAGCAAATCAACAAATACCTGCAATGTGGCAAGGACTTAATTTTTCAACCACTAAGGACAGTGTATACAATTATACTAAAAACGTAGTTACGCAAATAAAACCCGATTATATACAAATAGGCAATGAGATAAACTCCGGATTTCTCCATCCTCATGGTAATATTAATACCAATTATTTTAATTTTATTGATTTAATTAAAACAGGAGTTTTAGCTGTTAGACAAAATTCAACTGATTGTAAAATTATTTTACACTTTGCCGGACTGCAAAATTCGGATTGGTTCTTTAATCAAATAAAAACCATTGATTATGATATTATTGGCTTATCCTATTATCCCATTTGGCACGGCAAGTCATTAATTGATCTTAAATCAAAAATGCAACAATTGAGTATTACGTACCAAAAAAAAATCATTATAGCCGAAACAGCTTATCCTTTTACATTAGGTTGGAATGATTGGACAAATAATATTGTGGGACAAAGCGACCAATTGATTTTGCCTGAATATCCGGCAACTCCCGAAGGTCAAAGAAATTTTATTTATCAAATTAAAAGAGTTGTTAAAGAAACACCTAATGGAATTGGTTTTTGCTATTGGGGAGGAGAATTAATTGCCTGGAACGGCAGCCAAGCAACAAATGGATCAACTTGGGAAAATCAAGCATTGTTTGATTTTAATAATCAAGCCTTGCCAGTTTTAAAAGAGTTTAAGGAAGAATAAAACTACTGCTAACTCTATATGGCAATATGGCGGCTGAAGTGTTTCTATTAGACTGTTGTAATGGGTTCAAAACTAGGATTACTATTGAACTTTTGTGCTTTCTTCCCGGGCAGGTCTCTGTGAGCAAAGGTAACAGCGTTGCAGGGCCTCGTAGGAAGTAATACGAGCCGCCGCGTCCAACTTCCCTCCTCAAACCCATTCAATTGACAATCGGCAGGGAAGTATTTTTTTGAGCTTGTTTATTTAGCAACCATACATCCTTCAGTACCAGCACAACCATGTATTGAGAATAAATGCACCCCCTATAACACGGTTTTGGACTCATGGCTGGTTTTTCAGCTTGTGAAAGTGTCTTCTTCCAATTACCTTCGTTCTAACTGAAAGCCTTTCGGTTTAAATACCGCCACAGTACCAAAACGATAGCAGGAAATTTGTCTGCTATTAATTAAACCATTTTAGATGAAAACAGTCCTAAAGAATATTTACAAATCTAGTTTTATGATAGTATGGATAGTATTGTCATTATTTTTTTTCTCGTGTGCCAAAGACAACACGACAGAACAGCCTGCTCCTAATGCCTATAGAATAACAAAGTCTGTTACCTATAATAATATTAAGGTTGATGTTGTAATTGATAAACCTGCATTAAATGAAGTTGATGTCTTGTTGGTATTCCACGGCACTGTAATGTATGATAGTAACATTATGACTGCTGTCAATACGACACTTGACAAATTCAAGAGCATTTTAGATAGAAAGGATATGATGATTGTAAGTGTAGCATATCCCCAGGAAAATGTAGTATTAGGCGACAATATTGTTCAAGGAGAAGCTGCCTTGTTATGGTTGAAAAATAAAGCAAGCCAGGAATTAGGAATAACAGTAAAAAAGGTATTTTTAGGCGGACACTCTCAGGGAGGCTATATGGTAACACGACTTAATACAATGCATCAAACAAATGGCGTAATCGCTAATGCGCCAGGACCATTAAACCTTGTTTATAGATGTCAATTAGAGGAAAATGGACAAATACAATCTGGTGTTGTGTGTACCAAACTTAAAAATGTATATGGAACAACAACAAGCAACCCCAATGCCTACTTTCAAAGGTCATTACTTAATTTCACAAATGGATTCAAGTCTGACATTTTATTTGTTCAAGGACTAAATGACACTCCTATTCAAATGTATTCTTGGCCAACTTTTAAGCAAGATGTGTTAAGTTGTACAAATTGTCAGAATAAAAAGTTTGTTGAGATTGCTGGTGGTGAACACGGCTCCCTGTTTGAAAGTCCAACTGCAAAGACTGAATTTAACAACTTTTTAAATAGCCATTAATGAAAAAAACCACCGCTAACAGCAGATAAAAATGATGATTGGTTTGTAGTTTGGGAAAGTGTGTTCTTCCAACTAAATTTGTCGTAGGTAAAAGTTTGTTGGCTCCGCTTCCATCCCCCTTCTTATCCGAAAACCTTAGCGGTCATTCATAACTTTACAACTGACACTAAAACAATAGAATATTTTGATTAAAAAAGTTAATATGGACATATCAAAACTCTTGGGAAAACTTTATCAAAAACTTCTTTCACAAAAAACTAAAGAAAGAAGCGAACGTGTTATCTTATGGATTGCTTTAGTGAGTTTTTTAATTCACTTATTAATGATTGGATTGATACATTTTAATATTATTATTATCAATGAACCATCAAACTTATTAAAAAATCCTATCGCTGCCATTTATACCCCTTTTTCTTTTATATTGGTTTATGAGGTGTATCTTTTAATTTACTACCTCCCAAAATCAACTTCTACTTATATCTCAAAGCAATATGAAATTATTGCGCTCATCATTATTAGGCGATTGTTTAAAGACCTTTCAGATTTATCACTTTCGTCAAATTGGTTTAACATTAAAAATGATTTGCAGTTTACCTATGATTTATTAGCATCGGTCTTTTTATTCTATTTAATTTATCTATTCCGAGTTCAACGAACCAAAGTACATAGAAACGCTGAGAATAGTAAAAACCATTCTTTAAGTATGTCAAAATTTATAAACGCAAAAAAATGGATAGCTACAGCTTTAGTACCTGTCCTATTAATTACAGCAATATATTCATTCTTAACCTGGAGTATTGGTATCTTTCAACCACTTGAAAACAATGCTATTTCTTTCAAAAACATCAATAATATTTTCTTTGAACAGTTTTTCAATATTCTGATTATAGCGGATGTGATATTATTGTTATTCTCATTTTTCCACACAGACGAGTTCCACAAGGTTATTCGAAATTCAGGATTTATTATTTCAACTATATTAATTCGCCTATCTTTTTCTGTTAGCGGTATCATTAATAATGTACTGATTGTTTCTGCTATTTTATTTGGACTTTCAATGCTTTTCATACATAATAAATTTGAAAAGAAGCTAGCAGAAGAAAGTGAGGAAAGGAATGAAATTGAAGAATGAAAAAAAACCATAATAAAATTATAATTGTCAAAAAATAAAGGAAAACTGTTGATAGAAATAGGAATTAGTGCCAACTTCAAGTAAAAAGAACGAAACACGCAGGGCGAGGATTTGGCTGGGAAGGTGGCTATGGGTTGAGACTCGGGTGGGATGAAAATGAAATGAATGGAAAAGAAATGCTACACGCTTACTTTTTGAACTTTACAGCTCATCAATTTAACAAAATGCTTACATCTACCAACCCCAATTACTTGTAAAGTTTGCAGTGGCTGCTGATAATAAAAAATATGAATTTTGGCAGGCTGATTCGCTGGCAATACAACTATATTCAGAGAAGGTTGCTCGTTAAAAATTAAATTATATCCATAATAATCCGCAGGCCGAACGATGGCTATTGGCTAAAGATGTTTTTGAATATCATTATTCATCAGCAAATTTTTATGAAACCAGCTCTCGCTTGTGTAATGCTAT
>CAMDGU010000069.1 GCA_945897885.1 Chitinophaga pinensis | reverse complement strand
CTTTGGCTGTGCAACCGTCTTTTAAAATAATGGCTACTTTACTTACCGTTGGTGAAAAGCTAAAAGTATCTGCAAATTTTCCATTTCCTGAATTGGATGGAAACCACAATTTTGGGGAGGCTACAAAATACCACCGCCATGTGTAGTTGGAATCTCCTCCTTCAAACAGTACCGGAACTTTTAAATTGGAGTTATCACAAATTACGGTATCTGCAAACACAAGTCGTGCTTTTGGATAGGATCTTACTTTAATCGTTTTAAAGGCGGTATCAGGCTTTCCGCAGCCGCTGCTATCGGCTATTATTATTTTGTAAATTGTATCGCGTATTGGCCAAGCCCAAGGCTGGCGCTTGGTGCTATCGTCCATTCTGTATTTGGGGCTCCATGTCCATTTGGTGCCACCATAAGTATTTAGTTTTAGGCTGTCGCCCATGCAAATAGTTTCTGCAGGGCCGGGGTCAGCTTTGTCTCGACTGTAAATTAATAAGCGAAGAGTGTCTCTAAGGAAATAGCTTTGGACAGCAGGTTTGGTGCTAAGTATTCGGATTCTATAATTAGCCGAGGTACTGACTTTAAACGATGGCAGAACGCCCATGATTGTGCCATCCTTGTTGGTTTTTAGACGCCCCAATTCTCGGTGGCCAGATTTAAAATCACCGTTTTCATCACTCAATTGGGCTATGAAACTATTAGATGAGTCAAAAAATCCAAACTTTGTATATGGGATTTTTATAGTGTCTCCGGCACAGTATGGGCCGCTTTTTACTTTGCCACGGGTGATGGAGTTATCGGATATTTTAGTGAGCCAAGAATCATAATTAGAATTTGCTTTATCTAATGCGCTATCCACATGCTTTCCTAAAGTCATTTTTCCTGAAAATAAACCTGCTGCAAATACTGATTTACCAGAAAGGGCATCCATTGCATAAGAAAAGCTATAGGTTGATTTTCCGTTAGTGGCCCAAAGAATGTTACCCAAAAAATCAGTTTTATAAATAATAACATCAGAAGCACCTAAGGCAGACGATGCAAGAATATTACTGTCAATTAAAATTTTGGTTCCAAGCATCCCTGAATAATACAGGTAGCCTTCACTGCACTTTACTTTTGCAATAATACTATTACTTTTACCTTTGTCTAATATTTTTGGATGAAAAAACCAACGAGGTTCTAATGCAGTGTTAACTGAAGCAGAAAACATTTCCTCATCACTATAGTACCCTCCAGTTGGATATTCAGGAGCTATTTTTTTTGCACCCCATTGCAAACTATCTGAAAAGGCCCCACCTATGTATATGAATTCGCCGTCGTCTGTTATACAAGTTAAACGTATACCCTTTTTGGATGTAAACGAGAACCTCTTTTTATATTTTCCGGATGTATCTAATTGGGCTACAAATCCACCTCTATAAAATGAATCAGAGCCTATTAATACTGACTTGATTGCATTCCCAGATAAAAAAATATTTTGTTTTAATTTTACTAATCCTGTAATTTCAATTTCCCTATTAGCAGTATTATTATAGAGATAATTAGTCCATAAAATTTTTCCGTCGGAGGGATTTAATTCTCCATAAAAACAAGTGTTATTACCAAAATTATAATTTGAAGTTCCTAATTGAGTACTTCCTGAAGACATACCAAAAAAATAAATATGGCCGTCATAATAAAAAGCAGAACGTGATGCGGAAGAATTAGAGTTACCTGTTTGTACAGCCCAAACATAATTGAAATTTTCATCAAATTTAACAATTACAATTCTTCCATTGGCCTGATTCAAAGATAATGCCCCTACTTTATTAATTCCATCCAAAATTCCAATAATGTAAAAATTACCATCTTTGTCACGACAAATTTGAGTACCGACAGAGTTATAGGTTGTATAAGGATTAATTATGAATGTGCCAATTGATTTTGCCTTCAAAACCTTTCCATTACTATCAAGCCTTACCAAATAATCGCCTTTTTCAAGAGGAATTTTAGTCGGAAATTTAATAGAATCAAAATGAAGTGTATCTGGAACACTTGGGCTCCCAATATATTGTGCGGCCATATCTAATAAAAATACACTACCACCATCTTCACTTGCATTTACGCTGACTATTGATTCGTATGTAATTCTTGTACCATAGGTTTTAAGCCATTCAAAATTCTGAGCAATGACTGACATTGTGACAAAAAATAAGAACAAAAAAAGGCTGAATATTTTTTTAAAATTCATTAATAAGTATTTTCAAATATAAGTTTTCCAAAATAGTAATCTGAGGTTTTTAATCATCTCATGAAAGATTAGTTTATATTCAAAAGGATATTTACATCCCCACTTAAGGGTATACTACCACAATTAGAAGTAGCTCCAGTGCTCTGACTATCAATGGTTCGGCTAGAGCCACAACACGTTGAGATATAAGATGTGAAAGGGTAAACACCGGCAACTGGATAAAATTGGTAGCCCATGCATCCACCACCTAAATAAGTCATTGTATAAAATTTAATGTTAGGATAGCATCCAAATCTACCAGATGTGCCACCGTAAGAAATAAAAGGGTAAATATTACCCATAGAATCATCAGCAACAATTAGCCAATCACACCCTGTAGGTGCAGTATTTGTTACGATAAACACATATTGTTGTGCCTTAGCCTTAAACCCAAAACTGGTAAAAGCTAAAACAGCTAATAAAATAAACGTTTTTTGAAAGAAATTTCTCGTGTTAGTGCTTGCACCAATCTTGGTTGTTTGTGTCGTTTTTGTTTTCATAATTTTTTTGTTTGTTACTCAAACTTAAAATCAATTAAACCGTTAAACCTAACATTTGGCCCAAAAATCATTAGAAATAGGGATGTAAAAATTGAAAAATCATTAGAAAGTGGGATGGCTTAAGATTGGAAAATCTGTGTACTTACCGATTTATTTTCCACCCGAAGAAACCAGAATTTTTCTATTCCAAACGGCCCCACCATTTTTCACTTTCACCAAGTAGATTCCAGATGCAACGTCTAAATCTACCAAAGTCACTTTTTCAACCCTTTCCACTTTTTTAACCAACTTACCCAGCAAGTCAAAAACCTCAATGGCAGCATCCAATTCAGGATTTTCAATTTCGATGGTAAAGCTACCGTTGTTGGGATTTGGAAAAATTTTAAATCCGGTAGGTTTTGATAATGGAGACACACCTATTGATATATTAATTGTTTTACAGGTTTCAGAAAAACAATTCGCTGTATTTATGGCTTTTAAACAAGCGGTATATTTACCTGAAAGTTTTGAGTAGGTATAGGTGTAATTATTAGAACTGCTTGTTGCACTGTCACCATTTCCAAATTTCCATTTGTAAATGGTATTGCCTAATTGGGTAGCCTCAAAATCAACACTATTCTTGTTGGTTGTATATCTAAAATCTGAAATAGGATTGGAATTAACGGTTAGTGCATTTACCACCGAATCGGAACAACCACCGCTAACAAAGGCCACCAAAGTAACATTGAACGTTTGGCTAACTCCGCCAATTGTATAAAGGTGCTTTGGTGATTCTACATTTGATTTTAGTCCGTCACCAAATTTCCAGATATAGCTTGTGGCATCTTGTGATTTATTTATAAAAACAGCACTCTCATTTTCACAAACGTCAGCAGTTGTAAAGGCCGCTTTGGATTGCGGTTTTATATCTATTGTTTTTTTAATGGTGTCTATACAACCATTTCCGGAGGTTACCGCTAATACAGTAATTGACGTTCCAATAGCAGCAAATTTATGACTTGGATTTTCAAGGTTGGATGCAGCTTCCTTGTTAAAATTCCACGCAAATGTTTGAATAGGTTTTGAACCTGTGTATTTAAAATTAGAACTTGTTCGGCTGCATGCAAGGTCCCATGTAAAATCTGCTTTAGGGGTTTCAATAATGGTAATGGTTTTGGATAGTGTGTCAGCAGCTTTGGTGCAATTGTCGTTGAGGATTAAGGTTAAGGCTGAGGTTGAGGTTGGTTTAAGCCGCAGGGTATCAGATTTTGATACGATGATTCCGTTCCATATCCAGCTATAGATATACCCTTTACCAGCCCCCCCTTTTCCTGTTGTAAAGAGAGAAAGTGATTGGCCTGAACACAGTGTTGTATCATTCAAACTCCCTTGGGCTGCATGGATGCTGGCACTTAACGATGGATGCACATTAAGCATAAATATATTACTATCTATGGTGCAGCCATTGGTTAAGGTTAGTTTTATTTTTGTTGTGGTAGTGGCTATATGGCTTAATGAATTCGTGGTTGAAAGAATAGTATTATTGGTAATATCGTGCCATTGCCACTGGTAGGTTTGGGCAAACCACACAGTGGCTTTATAATTTATAACAGTGCCTTTGCACACCAAGGTATCCTTAAATTTACTGGTTATTACACTGGGTTTTAATAGCCTTACAATTATAAAAGCTGTATCATTTTTATTGGTGCAGTTGTCTTTTAAAACTATCGCCAAGGTATCGTTGGTATAAAGCGTTGCTGTTGGGGTGTAGGTCAAGGTATCGCTTAGTTTTAGTTGGCCTGTGTTTAGCTGCTTCCATGTTTTTTTTGATTTGGAAACTGTAAACCATTGCCATTGGTAATTTAATGAATCACCGCCACTAAACCATGCCGGTAGTTTAATAGGCTTAGTATCACAAACCCCTGTATCTTTAGTAACGACACTTACTTTTAAAGGCCACCGAACTATAATTTTTTTAAAGGCTGTATCGGGCTTGCCGCAACCGCTGCTATCTGCTATTATCAGTTTATAAGTGGTGGTTTTGCTTGGCCATACCCACGGTTTTTTCAGGGTGCTGTCGTTCATGTTATACTTTGGGCTCCATGCCCATTTGGTGCCGCCGTAGGTGCTTAATCGGATTGAATCTCCATTGCAAATAGTTTCAGGCTGCCCGGGGTTGGCCTTGTCTTTACTATAGATTAGCAAACGAAGGGTATCGTATTTATAATAGCTTTGCACCAAAGGGTTGGTGCTAATAATCCTAATCCTGTAATGGGGGCTGCTTTCTACTTCAAACAAAGGCAGCACGCCTTTTATAGTGCCGCTATCGGCACTTTTTAACCGGCCTAGTTCTCGTTCATTGCCCGTAAAATTTCCCTCCGCATCACTCAGTTGGGCAATAAATTCATTGCCTGCATTAAAATCACCGTCTTTGGTATAGGGTATCTTCATAGTATCTCCGGCACAGTAAGGACCTTTGCTCACTTGGCCTCGGTATATTTCTATATCGTGGATTTTCATTAATAAGACGTCTGCTTTACTTTTTTGAGTAATATATAACTGTTTATTTAGTTTTACTGTATCTACCATAAATCCGGTTAATAAAACTTCTTTTTGGGCATTTGCACTAATGCTTGAAATATACTGACCGTATGTTGAAGTTGCACATCTGTTCATCCATAAGATATTCCCCCTTATATCTGTTTTAAAGAACCAAAATTTACCTAAGGAATCAGGTAAATGAAAATCATCATAACTAGCATTACCATTAAAAGCACCACCACAAATAATGTAATCTCCACAAATTTCTACATCCATGATGGAAGAAGCAATAAATTCTCCCTTTATTATGGTAGGAATTTTTGCCCATTTTAGGATCAAGTTTGAGTCTAAACAAGCAAAAAGTGGAATATTATTTGTATTTTTATACTTCTTTGAAATAAGGCTTATTGAATCTCTATAATAGCCTGCAATTATAAAAGTTCCATTGGGAAAACTCTTTAAAGAATTAATATATCCAGAAGCCTGAGTTGTAAACAATAATGAATTCTTTTTGAAATTTAAGTTACTGTCCCATATGGTCAAGTAGGTTGAGTTTACACTTTGTCCATTGTAATATTTATTAAATCCTATTTGCAATGTATCTGTAAAAGTACATGCTGATAATATTTTATTGTTACCAAGTGCCTCAATATTGAATTTACCAATCTTGTTTCCATATTCAGGTTCTGATACGCTTATTGGATTTAAGTCTTTGTCAAATTTTAAAGCAAACACCCCTGTTCTACTAATAGAAAAACCTAATGAGGGAATTGAGAGTTTAGAATTTATTACTCCCTTAAGATATTGAATTCCTAAAATTATTTCATTTTGATCTGTAACTGTCATTGTTTCAAATTGTAAGTTGGAGGTATCTGATAAAGTATAAATTTTCTCAAAAGTCCCATTGGTATCTAAACGTATAATAAAGCCATTTTTATTTCCTTTGTAGGTAACCTTATTGATAATTACGTTTTTGCTAAAATTACCACATACGAAAATTTTTCCTAAAGGTTTTGAATATTTAATTGCAGTTGCTGAAATGTAAGAAAAGCAAGTATCTGGTTTCCATATCCATTTAGCTTTACCATCCTTATCTAATAATGAAACAATAAATAGATTTGCTTTTTGGGATTTTGTTTTAAGTGAATTAATTATTGTTGAATCAAAGTATTGCCATGCTATAACAGACTGACCATTAGGTAAAATCTTACATATAGGATAATTGTCCGTAGACCTATCACCAATTTGCTTTATCCATTTGTAATTTTGGGCAAAGGACACAACAAATATTCCCAAAATAAGTAAAGAACTAAAAACAATTCTTTTTATCATTTCAATTCCTAATGTTAAGATTAGTAATCGGTAGCTTTAGAAATAATCATATTCTTGGTATCTACGGCTTGATTATTTATCAAAAGAGTATAATAATAAGTACCTTGTGCCATGTTACTACAATCCAATTCTATTTGCCCAAAACCAGTTCGATTAATAGGAAATGCTTTTACTAATTTTCCATTATTGTCAACTACTTTCAAGAAAGCATTCGTTGTATTATCGGGTAAGAAATAATCAATAAAGGTTACGCCATCAAATGGATTGGGATGGTTTTGGAACAACAAAGGAATTTGATTTAATAGCTCTTTTTGTGAGTTAATACTTTTAGAATCCTTTATTCGATTAGAAGCAAAAACTAAGTCTAATTTTTGTTTTAATGAATCAATATTTGCCCTTTGCATTTCAATGATCACCTGCTGTTCTTGAATAGCAAGAGTTAATATTGGAATAAACTCTGAATATGCCACACCAAGATAAGAGGTGTCTGTTTCCTTACCATAAACAATCGAATTAGGGAAAATCTTTTGTAAATCTTGAGCAATAAATCCATGATGTAAAACTCCATTTTTTTGCTTAATATTATAAGAGTAAGGCTTTAGATTCAAAATAGTTTTTAATCCATATTCCAACGATGTAATATTTTCCTTAAGTCTTATATCTGAAGTATTCAAATTTCCAGTAGTACACCAAATTTCATCAAATCTATTCGTAGTACTTCCAATATTGCTTGTTCCTCCATTTATAGGCATCAATTGGTCAACATTAGTAATATCTCCCCAAATTTCAAAAAAATGATTAGATGTATTACCAATATTATACCCATAAATAATACCAAACTTATCAAGAGATGTTCCTATATTACTTGTTCCCGGATTCAATGGTATTAACGCATCGGTGGTTATGGATGTGCTTGTTATATTTGAACAATCAAGATTTGTGCCATAAATATTATCAAATCTATCGGCAGAGCTACCTATATTTCTTAATAATGAAGCTCCTAAGGGCAAACCTGTTCTTTCTGGCAATATGTGGTTTGTTACGTTTGTTGTTCCCCATACAGTTAAAGTATTACTTCCAAGATTTGAAGGTTTCATTAAACTAAATAAATCTCCTCCTGAATTGCTGTAAAATGTCGTACTAGCTCCAAAAAAACCAATCTCTTTTGCACCAACAGTCAGTACATTATTATTGCTTCCATCCACACATCGTAAAATACCCTTTTTATCATAATTTGTATTTCCCGCATCAATAGCCGTCCTGATATTTAACGAAAAATATTCATTATTACTATTTGATGTAGACGACAAGCCCCCGTTGCCATTAGAAAAACCAGTATTGGTAGTCCCTCCTTGTATACTTACATTTCTGCAAAAATTTGTAGAACCTTCTTCTGTTTGGGTACTAGGTATATTGTTCCAAATATCAAATACTTTGTTACCTCCTGCAAAAAATTCAATTTTATCATCGGGATATATTGTGCCTCCTGCATTGCTTGTGGTACCAAAGCTATAAGTTGCACCTGACCCTGAATATGTATTGCCAGCATTAGACCAAAAACTATTAACCATTGCGGCCGGTAAAATTTGACCATTATTTCCATCAATAGCAAGCAATGCATAATTACCGGCTCCTGGTGACATACTAGGACTCGGCAAATACATATTTCCTGCATCATCTACTTTAAATATGGAAGATCCTGCTGTACTTACACAATTCAAAACCCCTTGTGTGCCTGCCGTAGTTCCTACCGATTTTAAATTTAATGTCCAATTGGTATTGGCCGTTGTGCAAATTGCCATAGGTTTGCTAAACTCTGTATAACCTCTATATGTAGAATTTGCCCCATGTACTTTATAGGCCAAGGTTAGTGAAGTACCTACTTTAAAATCTACATCATAATCTGATTTACTACCTAAAATTCCGGTTGTACTAAGGGAGTTGCCGCCCATTTCCCATAAGGTATTGGCAGTAGGAGCTGGACCAGATATTACTTGCCCCAATGAATTTATGGCCAATATATTATTATACAAAGTTGTTGTCGGAATTCCAGCACCTGCAATCGTCGGTATAAATAATTGACCGTCAGAAATTGTCACGTCGCCTAAATTATCAACAATAAATAGATTGCTACCAGGCGTACCAACGTTATCTGTAATCGTAAGAGGCATCCAACCTCCCGAAGTATTACCTCTAATTGTAAGGTGTCCATCGAGAAATGTTGCACCTGTTACACTAGCATTTCCAGTTTGCGTATAATCCCCTACTAATTTTAGATTTCCAGCCACATCTAATACCTCGGCAGGTGAGGAAACTCCTAAGCCCAATTTGCCTCCCTTAGTAAATGTAAACTTTGGATTGTTGAACGCATCCAGCATCTCCATTAAAGGTATGCCAGATGAACTCAAAGGTTTTATTTGAAATTGTGCAGAGGGACTTGATGTTCCGCTTCCAATATTTCCATTGCTTAGAATCGTGGCCCACTCATGGTCTATGTCATTTGTTGCACTACCACTTCCAATATAATCGACTCCTTCAATAGATTGAAAAATAAGTCGATTTTCCGTTACCCCAAATTCGGAAGCCCAACTTATCACAGCATCTTTCCGGGCAGAAGGAATATCAGTATTTCCAACATCTGAGGTGGATGCTGCTCTAAGTCCAAAATGAGCAGCATAATTACCCCACCGATGATAGTTTACTAAAAAATCAAGTCTATCAACGGTTGAAGATGTTGCATATAGTCCTTGCTTTCTCCATGATCCTGTAAAACTCCATTTACCTAAATAATTTCCATAATTACTTATATCTTGAGCAACACCCAAGTTGCCTCCATAAAAAATAGACCTAGTAGGTTGAAATAAAAAGGATTTTCCTACTTCTAAGCTACAAGCAGTTGATGTAGATGTAGGGAAGGGATTATTTTGAATAAACGAGTTAAATGCTCCTCCAGGAATGGATGGGTCATACAAATAATAATTTTGCCCCTTGGCAAAATTGGTGCAAAGAACCATGACCGAAAGCATAACAAACAGCTTAAATTTGAACGCCTGAACGCCTGAACGTTCTGATTTCTGAATTTCTGAAGGAAGGGTTAGTAGAATATTTTGCATTATTTTATAATTGGGTTACACAAATATAAACACTAAAATAACGGCATTAACAACTAAACCCTTAAATATAATTGGGAATTGTGACCTAAATGTAACCTAATATGAAATACTTTTATCCTCCCAAATTTTCACTTCAAAGTCAAGTTTTTTTTATCGGTTGGTGTCCACACCAAATGAAACCAACACCTTCTTATTCCAAATCACCCCACCGTTTTTCACCTTCACCAAGTAGATGCCAGATGCAACGTCTAAATCTACCAAAGTTACTTTTTCAACCCTTTCCACTTTTTTCACCAATTTCCCCATCACGTCATAAACCTCAATGGCAGCATCCATTTCAGGATTCTCCAATTCGATAGTAAAGCTACCAGTGTTGGGATTTGGGAAAATTTTAAAGCTTTTTTCTGAAAGCTTTAAAATTCCTACCGTTATGTTTTTGCAGGTTTGGGAGGAACAACCGGAAAGGGCGGTGGCTGTAAGGCAAACCGTGTGTTGGTCGGAGGATTTGATGGTGTGGTTGTAAGTGGTTGCTGTAGTTTTAACGCTATCGGTAGTTCCAAATTTCCATTGGTAGGAGTTTCCTCCTTTGGATATTTTAAGGTCTACTTTACTGCCGTTGTAGGTGTAACTAAAATCAGAACTCGGATTTTGATTGATGGTTAAGGCTTTGCTCACAGAATCAGCGCAACCACCGCTAACTTGCGCCACCAAGGTTACATTATACGTGGTGGTGGTGCTTATGATATAATTGTGTTTTGGATTTTCTTGTTGAGAGGTTTGTCCATCACCAAATTTCCAAAGATAGCTTGTAGCATCTTGCGATTGGGTGATAAACAGGGCTGTTTGGTTTCCACACACATCTTTCACCTCAAACTCAGCCTTAGCCTGAACCTTCACTTCAATCTTCTTAATAACGGTATCGGTGCAGCCGTTGGATGAGGTTAAGGTTAAGGTTGAGGTTGAGGTTCCGCTCTTGGCAAATTGATGGCTTGGATTTTCAAGCGTTGAAGACGCTTCGCTATTAAAATTCCA
>CAMDGU010000068.1 GCA_945897885.1 Chitinophaga pinensis | reverse complement strand
GATTGATAAAATAATTGGAGATTATAAAGGGACTTTTTTTACTTGTGGAGCTATTGAATGCAAAGAGGTAAATACCAGTTTCAGTATAGTTAAAAAGGATAATAAAGTTTATTTAAAGTATGGCAATATCGAAGATGAAATCGGTTTTGTAAATAATTCTACAACTATTCGATCGAGCAATATTACCTGGGATTCTAGCGGGATTAATGGAACCTATGTAATAACGGGGTATTACAAAGATGACTCGGTTCATGTTAGTATGAGTTCAATTTATATAAATGATAATACCATTTACAAAAATTCATTGGATGGCAGAAAACAATAATTAAGTCTTGAAGTTTTATAAGACAAAAAACCCGACCTAAAATTGGGCGGGCTTTTTTTTGAGCAATAAAAATTTTATGACTTCAAAAAAGAATAAAGCTTGTTCTTGAAATAAATTAATGACTGTTCAATTTGCCAATAATAGAATCTAAAGATGATTTTATTTTATTAATGGCACCATCAATTGCTTTTTCACGAGTATCGGCTATGTTAGTAACAGCAAGTGGTGAACGGCCTTCTATGCGGGCTTCAAGAACACAACGAATGTCTTTTGCACCATTTTTATTTCCTACTTCATCTGATAAATGCGCTTCAATACGCGATATGTGCTGGCTAAACCGTTCTAAATCTTTTGCTACTAAAGTTTCGAAATAGGCTATTAAAGCTGAACTGTTTTCAATGTTGTTGTCGGTATTTAGTTGAATAATCATTGTGTGTTTTGTTAGGCTACAAAGGACAATAAATAATGTTAAAAAAGGACTGACATTTCTCATACGATTTAAAAATTAAATCTGCCATCATGAGTTTTTAGCTTATGATAGGACAAAAAAACAATAGCTGTATTGCATAAGTTATATGGCTATGCCTAGGGTATCATTGGCTCGGAACTAAGGATAGATTTTTTTTTAGTCTGAGTTGCTAGAAAGATAATGTCAATCCCTCATAGGAAGTTTTAAAATTTCATCCGATTGTATTGTTCTCTTATTATCGGTTTCATCTATTATTTTTTTACAGGGAGTATGTATATAAATCAGGCAGTTTGAATGATATTCTATTACCTTTAGCGCACAATTAAAGAAGGTTATAGCTTGGGAAGTAACTTTTATTCCATAAACCACATATTTAGAGTAACCAACATACGAAACCTCCAAAGTGTATTCACCTGCGGGCAAATTAGCGATGGTGTAATCACCATATTCGTCGCTGGTGGCAAAAGCTTTTACAACACCATCCTGCTTTACAACAAGAGTGGCATAATCTAAGATGGATTGGGTTTTTGCGTCTTTGATTTTTCCTTTGAGCTGCCCATAATTGGTTTGGGCATTGCAAATACCGGCTACAAAAAATGAAAGAATGAGAAAGGAAATTTTTGCGGTGGTTTTGATTAGCGGTTTCATAATCGAGTTATTAGGAATTCAAACGCTAAGTTCCCCATTTATAACTTTGTTTGTTTTTACGTTTTACAAGGCAATACTTTGCGCTTATGAAAGGGCGGATTTTCTACTTTCCAGCCGAGTCTCAACGGAAAGGGTTTATGATAGGAGTTGGAATCAGTGGCATTAGGTTTGGCCGCCGAGACCCTAGCACGCTTATACCTATACTCATGGGAGACTTGGCTGGGAAAAAAAAAGAGAAAAGTACTTCCCTGTTAGGCTCAAGTACCAAAGGTTGAATTGTTTTGAGCATGATTTGAATAGTCTAACATCATTATTAATAAGCCTTTCGTCGTATATTGATTAACCGAAAAGAAAGATTTTTAATAGTTAATTTTAATTTAGCCAAAAAAAGGCTATTAATGAGTAAAAATCTTTAAACATAACCCAAATAGTTTAATATTTGGATTACGTTTGCAGTATATAACCCAAAATAGCATGAATATAGATTATATTAATTTTCTTCCCCCTAGTGGAAATATTGAGACAAAACTAGTGCTTAAAAAGGCAGCTGAAGCTCATCGTTATTTAGCTGAATTAAAAGGGATAGCCAACACTATACCTAACCAAAATATACTTATTGATACCCTTTCATTGCAAGAGGCCAAAGAAAGTTCAGCCATTGAAAATATTGTATCAACTTTTGACGATATATACCAATCAAATGCAGTTGAAAATATTTACATTTCATCTTCCGCAAAGGAAGTTCATGCCTATTCTAAAGCACTCAAAGTTGGTTTTGAATTGATAAAAAAAAATGGCTTACTCACAACAAGTCATATTCTTGAAATACAGAGCCATATTGAAAATAATAATGCTGGTTTCAGGAAATTACCCGGGACTATTTTACTAAATGAAACCACAGGAGAATCAGTTTATACGCCACCACAGGATTATGAAACCATTGTAAAATTGATGTCTAATTTACAAGATTACATCAATGATGATGAACTTTCAGATGTTGATCCGCTAATAAAGATGGCAATTATACATCATCAATTTGAAAGTATTCATCCATTTTATGATGGCAATGGGAGAACAGGAAGAATAATTAATATTCTTTATCTTATAAAAAACGACTTGCTTTCCCTTCCAATTTTATATTTAAGTAGGTATATAGTGCAACATAAAGCTCTTTATTATCATTTGTTGCAGGATGTAAGAAACACAAAAAATTGGGAGCCTTGGATTTTATTTATGTTGCAAGCAGTTGCCAATACTTCAATTAATACCATTGGCATCATCAAAGAAATCTCTCAGTCAATGCACCAATATAAGTCTGTAATTAGGGAAAAAACCCCTAAAATATACTCCCAAGATTTGTTAAATAATCTATTCCGATACCCGTATACCAAAATAGATTACCTAATGAAGGATTTAGAAATAAGCAGGAATACAGCTATAAGATACCTAGAGCAATTAGAAAAAGTAGATTTAATTGGTAAAAAAAAGGTAGGACGGGACAATTATTTTGTAAATAAGTCGCTGATTCACATTTTAATTAATCCTAAAAGTTAGCCTCTAATCTTGTATTCTTAATATTCATTTACGTCTATTGTCACTATTGAAATATAAATAGCAAATCGACCCAGTGCAGAATTTTCAGATAAACTATTTTGTTTTTAAACCGATGTAGTCCCTAGGGGGGTCGAACCCATGGTGCAAGTTCTGTCAAAGGCCTCAAATTTTGCACCTTGCCTATTCCTCAAGTTCAATTTGGCAGCACGATTTGTCGGGGCTATGTCGGGGCTGATTTTAAATAAGGAAGGGCTTTCATTTACGAAAACCCTTGCTGTTGTTGATGTGGACTCAAGCCGACAGAGGTCGAACTTTTTTATCAATGATTTGGAGGGAATTGTTGAGTTTTGTTCAAATCATCCCTAAGGTTTGTTTTTACCCAAATTAGCGAAAAGAATTTTTGATAAACTTTTTTACATCAATTGCCTTATCCCAAAATTTTTGTGTTGTGTTCCAATAATCAAATGCTTGTTGTCTGCTACCAATAGGATAACCATAGCCATCCATTCCATATTGATGCTCAAATTCATCAAATGGAAAAACATGACTTGTTTTAACTAACTCATCTGCAACAAACGGGAAGGCTTCTTTAGCCTTTATTAATTGTCGTTTAGCAGTAGATTTTTTGCCAAGAAGATAGGATGCTAAGACTTTACCATAAAGAAATTCAACGGAATTATCGTTATGGTAAAGTTTACAAAGTGCTAAAATCTTATCAGGTTTGTTTAAATGAAATAAACAATCAATAATAAGATAACGGACACCTTGATTATCATTAGGATTTATTTTAAGAATAAATTCAAACTCTTTAATTGCTTTTTCAAAGTTCTGCTCTTTCATTAATTCAAGACCGTAACAATGAATTACTCTCAAAAAAGGCCTATTCTCTAAATTATTCCAATGGAGCTGGTCAATTTCAATATTGAAATCCTCCGGGATTGCCTCGATTGCAATTCTATGGGCTTTAGTGATTAGTGCGTTTCCTTCAATTGACTTACCAATGTCATTATACAAAATTCCTAAATGTAAAATCGCATCAAGGTGTCCATTGTTAAAGAATTAAAACTATTAAATTCCAGTAATCAAACACTTATAAGAGATAAGGCACAGCCTAGACCTCCACAAAAAAGTACGAATAATACCCAAAAGGATTCTAAAACAAAATCTTTTAAAAAAACTGCAACCCCAGATAGTAAGACTGAAACTTTCCATAAATCAAAATTATTTACCGGCGACGAATTAGTTAAAAAGCAATTTGATACACTTGCCTTTACCGGCAAGTTTTTAGAATTAATAGGGGAACCTGAAAAACGTTTTGCTGGTATAATTTGGGGAAAGCCTAAGGGAGGTAAAAGTAATTTTGCCATCCGTTTTGCTGATTATTTACAAGAGTATTTCGGGGATGTTCTTTACATTGCCGTAGAGGAGGGGGAAAGCCAGACGTTAAAGGGGAAAATAGAAGATATAGGAGGAAGCATTGTGACTTTTTGTGATACCAAAGATATTACCGAAATAATGAAGTATAGTGCTAACGCTAAATATAAGTTTGTGTTTATAGATAGCATAAATAGGGCTGGTATTGACTATCAACTTCTAGAATCCATAAAATTCGAAAACCCTGACAAGTCATTTGTGGCGATTGTTCAAGCTAACAAAAGTGGCAGTTTCAAGGGTGACCAGGCTTTAACACATAATTGTGATTTTATTATTTACGTAGAAGAGGGTATTGCTTACCATCAAGGAAGATTTGGCCCGGCTTCAAATATTGAAATTTTTAAGGAGCCACTATATTTTAAAAATAAGGATAAGTCTACTAGGAATAAAGGCTCTGACGAACATTATGTTTCAGATTTAAGTGATACAGAAGTACCAGTTATGTCCACGGAGGATAAAATAGGTGTAGAATCTCCACTGAACGAATCAATTGAAAATATCCCCAAAGTAAAACCTAATTATGATTTCATTTCAGACCTGTTTGCTCATTATCCTAAACAAACCATTATAGGAGGCAGTGTACTTTTGGCTGGCTGGGGCTTGACAGAAATTATAAGGGCTTCCAGAAAAAGAGAGTGTAAAAAGTAAAATCAAAACTTCATCTGCTTTTTATTTTTCCAATTCAACATCTATTTCTACTAATTTATATCCTTTTAGGCTGTCACAAATAGTTTAGCTTTCCCCTATTATTTTTATTCCATAAGGAATAGCCACTTTCATAAACGGTTTGGCATAGATAAAATCATATTTATAATTTTCTTTATTATCGTTCCGAACGATTCTGTTCCGAACGATATTTTCTGTGTTACTGCCTCAATTCATTCGTTCCGAACGCTTTTTTAATTTACTGTTTAATAAAAATTGTTCTACTCGAGAATTATTCTATAATAAATTAATTAAAAAGAATTCCAATTTTTGCAATCAATCATTTTAGTTATTCTAATGAAGGTTTAACATTATACTTTTTTAATTTTGAAATTCTAAGGCTTACGCAGTAAATGAGCGGGGCAATGGGGTACTGCGGAAATTTTTGCTCTGAATTTATGCTTGGTGTATCTCTTTTGCTGGCGTTACGGAATGGAAATAGAGAAAGTAAATGTGCTACATGGTTTGCCAATTAAGGAGCAAAAATTATGACTGAATAAATTGTCGGCACTGCCTAGAAGTTAAATAATTTATAGTATTTAGGAGGCCTTTTTAGTTATCATTAAAGTTAAATTCTGAGTTATTTTCAATAATAACTATTTTCTTTCAACAGCTCATTTATCGTATAATAATTAGTTGACGAGGTTTTATAGAACTAAAACTTTCTTCTTAATTTTAAAACTATAAAAAGCATATTAACTTTATAACTAGAACTCTCTACAAACTGATTTTTGTAATAGAAATAACTAGTACCAAAAACAGGCTTATTTAACGTTGAGTTAAATTCAAACAATGCCTCATTCTTTTTCTTCTTGCCAAAATTATATCCAATACTCAAATAATAACCCCATGAATTATATCTTTTTGTATAATTATTAAAGGAAGAGATTAGTCTTGTGGAATCAAGAGTGTTATTCTTACTTCCAGAGAAAAACATTGAAGCCATTTTTTGAAAATTAAATCCGGCACCCATTGAAAATTTATCTTTGTGAAATTTTGGAACATATCTAATTCCTACTCCTAATCCAGTATTATTATCCTTATGCCAAACGTTCTCTTTGTAACCTCCACCATCGCTATTATTTGTGTAATTGAAGCTGGTTTCTGTTTTTGATTGATTCATGTTAAGATTAACGAGAATAGCATACCTATTATTGATTTTATTCTCAAAACCAATTGCCAAAAACAATTTGGGAATTGGGCTTGTTACAAAACTATTGTACTGTGAACCTTTTATTTTTCTTTTAGAAAGTTGTTCACCAGCACCTATGTCCAAATAAAAATAATCTCTATTTTGAGAATAAGATCGGCTAGAGCTTATAAAAAAAAGTAGGGTAAATATTATAGTTTTTCGTGTTAAAAAATAAAGTAATCTCATAGAAGTAGTATTTTGTAAATCTCCTTATAACGTTTAAAATTTCTTTCTCATTTTTAAAACCATAAACATCATGTCAACTTTATAACTTGAATTATCTATCAAATTGTTATTAAAATAAAAAATTGCAGAACCCCTGATAGGTTTGTTTAATGTTGTATTTAATTCATATATAATTTCATACTTCATTTTTTTACCTAGGTTTTGTTTAATAAAAAATTTATATACTAGGGAACCGTATCTATTGGGGATATCATTGCAATCAAAAAAATATTCGATATCTCCATTACTTCCATTTGAAGTAAAACTGTACTCCTGTTGTACAACTTGCGGAATCAATAGCTGAACATTAAGTCCAGAGCCAATTGACACTCTATCCTTAGCTAATTTAAGTGGGTATTGGATTCCAAATTCGAACCCAAAATTAACGTCTTCATGCATTGTTCTATGGCTGAAATTAAAATTCTCTTTCTCATTTATATAGTTAAATAAAGTCTCAGTCTTTGATTGATGGGCATTGATAATTAAATAATTAGTAATTCGTTTACTTGTTTTACGTTCAACCCCAAATCCTAAAAATAGTTTAGGATTTGGAAATTGAACTAAGCTATTGTGACTTGAATGCAAATTACTTTTATAATTAAACTGTATACCAAATCCTAAATCAACAAACTTAATATTTTTGTTTTGAGTAAATCCGTTTAATGAAAAAAGATTGTAAGCTATTACAAAAATATATTTCATTTTTAATTTTTAATAAACTTCAGACTATAATGGTTTTCATCATTATCAATAATTAAAAAATAAGTGCCAGGCTTAAGAAATTCACTGCTAATTCTATTAAAATTATCTCCTTTTGAAAATAACACCTTCTCTTCTAAATAAACTTGTTGCCCCAATTCGTTAATTATTTTGATTGTGCTTAATGTATTTCTAGAGGAATTAATGCTAAGGTTAATTATATTATTGGAAGGATTCGGGAAAATATTTTTAATTTGAAAGTCACTATTTGGTTTTTCACTATTTGGTGATTTTAAAACAAAATTTCCACCAGATCCAATAATGGGGCCTGCATCTAGTGTTACAGAAACACCAACTTTATCAAAGTCTAAATTCTCTGGAACAGATATAACTAAATCTCCACCAACAAAAGAAACTACAACGTCCTCAGAACTATTTGCTTGAACAAACTGATTTTCATCTATTCCTGTTATATTCAGTATAGATGACCCTTCCATGTAAACATTTATAGTGCTGAAAATGGAATCATTATCAACAATGCTATCTCCTTGCTTATTATAAACACCCTCAATCGTCAAATTTATAAATTGGCTATCAATATAGTCACTATTTATTTCAAGGTTTACAAAAAAATCCTTAATTATTATTTCATGCGATCCTGAAGTACTATCAAACTCCACTCCTGATGCTGTGTCCTTCGCCGTAATACCCGTATAGGTGGGAGGAGGAGGTGGGGGAGTTAAATTCCACTTACTTGCAATATCTATGTTTGAGATACTAACGTTAGATTTTTGATAATAATCTGATAATAGTTTAAAGGGAGAATACCCGCCATTACACTGAGTACTTCTAGGGCTAGTCAAATGGATTTTTACAAATCCAAAAGGTTTATCACTAGAAACATTGCACCGCGTCCAAATACCACTTACACTTGGAACAAAATTTTTAAAAATTTCAGTATAAGCATTGTGGCACCCACCATCAAATACAACATCAGAATTGCTTGTAGGAGGTGTCACTGTTGGACAGAATGCCTTGCATTCGGTATACCATCTTCGATTATACATCGTACAATTTTTATATTTTGTCCACTTACAACCTGCCGAAACCTCAATTATTCCAAAACAAACGCAAATTAAAACCAAAGTTATTTTTTTCATATTTTTTTATTTTATGTATATATTATTTACTAACACTCTAGCAGTTAAGTGCATCTCAGGTCTTTTAAAAGTGATACCTGATAAATCAGTTGGTTAATCTATATACCTAGTTTAATGCATAAATTGTCCTCCTTTCTAAAAAAATAATTATTCAATGAAAGTATTCAAACAAGTGCTTTTACTTCAAGAATACCATTTTATAGTCCTTAGATATTTAAAATCCAATATCTTAATTAAGCAAAGATGTCTGTATGATGATAATTATAAAATAGGTACTTCTTATAAAGTTTATCAGTATTTTTACCTAGGTGAAAAAAATTTAAATTAAAGAAGTTTGAAATTCTCTTTAGTAAAAATGGGAATCAATTTTTTAGAATAAAATTAAATTATAATTAAGGTGTATTTTGTTATGCTGCAGAATGATTAATTGATTTTACGGTAAAATTTTCCAATCAACCTTAACCACAAAAGAATCCTACAACATTCCCCACAAGTCCTGAAAAAATAAAAGTTAATTTTTGTTTTTAGGGAATAAATTTAAATATAATTATTCTGAAAACGATAGCTATAATTGTAGCTGGTGAGGTAAATTATATACCTATTTTAGACCTTTTTATATTCTAAATTTGAGACTAATGAATAACGTGAACATGCCCTTTAAAGGTATTTTCAGTACCGTCTTTAAATTTTACTTTAATCACATAACTGTAAACCCCGTCTTCAGAGGTTGGTTTCCATGGAGAGTTTCCTTTGAATACTACCTGATTGGTCCTGGCTACCACGAGCATTGTGTAAGACTGAACTTTCCAGCCAAAAGGCGCAAATTCATCATTTAATCCATCTTCATTATTGCTCACTGCATTAGGAATATAAAAAGCATCGGATACACCAATTTTAATGAGTTTGGTTACCGTATCGGCACATCCAAAGCTATTGCTTACCATTAATGTTGCCTGGTAAGTGGCGGTATCCAATATTGGCAAACGAACCGATTGCCAATATTTATGATACAATCTTAAATTATCGCCAATAGCCCAGTTATACTTTTTATAATTGGTTTCCAAAGGTGTAAGTTCTATGGTTCCGTTATCTACCGTTGGGTTTTCGGGTATAATAACAAATTGGGCACTGGGTTTTTCAATAACCATAAGGCTTACTGAAGCATTACTCTTGCAACCCAAACTATCTGTTATTTGCAGGCCAATTATTTGTTGCCCTGTTTGGGTATAGCTGAGTGATGTATCTTTATTTTTCCACCTAAAACCATTAAGAACCGATTGAATAGGATTGAATTGCACCGATTGGTTAAAAAGTACAATGGGTTGAAACTGACAAACAGAATCGGTAGAAGCCAAAAGTTTGGCTTTGGGATTTGGAAATAAGTGTATGCTGTCTTTTACCGTTGTTTTGCAAAAATCAGTAGTATATGCCTCAATCCATTGCTTTTTAGTAATACTGCTAAGGGTTGTGGTTTTTCCAATATCAACAGCCTTATTATCTTTATACCATATATAGTTTAATGAATTTTTATAGCCTCCTGTTCCTGCTATTTTAAGTGTTACACTGCTGTCAAAACAATCAGGTTTTTCTATTTGGCCTGCAATGGGGGGAGGAAGAGTTAATTTTATAAACGATGTATCTCGTTTACCAGAGCAATTATGGATTAAAATGGCTTTAAACGTTTCCGGTTTTGATATTTTATATCGCAAGGTATCTGCAGTTGCAAGGAGTTTAAAGTCAGAAAACCATTGGTAACTATAATCTGAGCTTAATCCATTGGATGGCATAAGTTTTAAAATTGGTTCACTGTTTTTACAAACTAGAGTATCTTTTAATAATTGGGTGAAATTAAAAATTGGAAACCCAAAATTAATGACAACGGTATCATTCATAATGGTACACCCATCACTTAATACCGCTTTAATACTTCTGGGAGTTGAAACTTTAATAGAAAGTGTATCCTTAGTGCCCAGTGGCTGATTAAATGAGGAAAGCCATTGATAGGTATATCCCAAACCCAACCCACCTGATGGAATGATTTTGAAAATTGGGCGACTGTCTTTACATATGGCAGTATCTTTTGGTAACCCATTAATCTCTAAAGGCGGCCTTACCGTTATTGTTTTATAAGCTGTATCTATTTTACCACAACCGCTGCTGTCGCTTATTATTATTCTATATTTTGTAGTTTTATTAGGAAATGCCAACGTAGATTTGGCGGTGCTATCTTGCACCAAATTACCGGGACTCCACCTCCAACGGCTGCCGCCCGTGGTAGTAAGTTTTACTCTTTGATCTTCACAAATGGTTGTATCCTTGCCTGCGTTGGCTGTGTCTTTACTGTATATCAATAAGCGCAAGGTATCGTACTTATAATAGCTTTGTACCACAGGGCTGGTGCTAAGTATCCGTATCCTGTAGCTTGGGCTACTTTCTACATCAAAT
>CAMDGU010000067.1 GCA_945897885.1 Chitinophaga pinensis | reverse complement strand
GTTTGTAATTTTTACAAAAGTTAAAAGATGGTTAAAGTATTTTTGCACCACTCTTCCATGTATAGTTTTATAAAATCCATCCTCTTTTTATGGTCGCCTGAAAAAGCACATCATATAACCATGAGTTTATTAACTTTGGCTTATAAACTGCCCGGAGGCCAATGGATACTAAAGAAACTTTTTTGTTATACTTCCCAAAAATCGAAGGTTGAAATAGCAGGCATTACCCTCCCCAATGGGGTTGGCCTAGCTGCCGGTTTTGATAAAGATGCTAAATATATTGACGTATTGGCTTGCCTGGGTTTTGGATTTATTGAAATTGGAACCTTAACCCCCAAAACACAGCCGGGCAATGATAAGCCCCGACTTTTTAGATTACCTGAAGATAATGCCTTAATAAACCGAATGGGCTTTAACAATGGCGGTGTGGATGAAGCGGTAGAACGTTTAAAAAAAGTAAAATCGGATATTATCATTGGAGGAAACATTGGTAAAAACAAGGTAACACCCAACGAAGAAGCCTTTAACGATTATGCCTATTGTTTTGAAAAGCTTTATAACCACGTTCATTATTTTGTGGTAAATGTAAGTTCGCCCAATACACCAGGATTGCGTGAATTGCAGGAGAAACCGGCTTTAAAAAAAATTCTTACCGGTTTGCAAAATTTAAGAACCGGATTTATGGAAGTGGGGCAACCAACTAAACCTATATTTTTAAAAATTGCTCCTGACCTTACCCATACCCAATTGGACGATATCATTGATTTGGCTTTGGAAATTAATCTGGATGGATTGGTAGCTACCAATACCACCATAAGCCGAGCCGGACTGATAACTGCCGAATCAGAATTAAATGCTATAGGTGCCGGTGGATTAAGTGGGAAACCTTTAAAAAATGCATCGGATGAGGTTTTGAAATACCTTGCCGACAGGTTAAAAAACAAAGTGCCAATCATGGGAGTTGGCGGTATTCACAGTGCCCAAGATGCTTTAGATAAAATTAATCTAGGTGCTAAAGCCGTGCAACTTTACACAGGATTTATATACTCAGGGCCAGGAGTTATTAAAAAAATTATTAAGGCTATTCATTGAAAATTTTAAAGGATTGGTTATGTCAAATATACTCCAGTCTGTAATAATTTTTAACTAAGTTATTTCTTCTACTATCTGCTTCTAAGGGTGTTTATTTACATAGCTTTGTGAGGTAATTTTACCCAATCATGAACAAAACTATTCAAACAGAAATAGACGCTTGTTTCCTTTACCAAAAACTTGCCGAACATGAGGAAGACCCCATAATTGTGAATGTTTTTAGGCAAATGAGCGATATTGAAAAAAGCCATGCCGAAGCTTTTGCCAAAAAAGAAAACATTAGTCTTGAAAATTTGATGCAGCCTTCGTGGCGAGCCAAAACCCTAAACCTGATTGGCAAAATATTTGGATACGATTATGTTTTGGGTTCGCTTATGGATACGGAAAAAAGCATTTCCAGTGCCATTATAAGTGCCAAGAAAAAAAACAATCAGGCAATCACAGGCTCCGAAACGATGCATGTATCTATTCTTCGCACCATTCTTGAAAAAGAAAACGGGGCCACCGGAGCCCAACTTTCAAAGTTTGAAAAAAAGCACCGCTCGGTTGGTGGCAATGCCATTCGTGCTGCTGTATTGGGAGGTAATGACGGTTTGGTTTCCAATTTTAGTTTGATAATGGGGATAGCCGGTGCTACTGCCGCTCAGGAAGGTGTATTGCTGGCCGGACTTGCCGGTTTGCTGGCAGGTGCTTTATCCATGGCCTTGGGCGAATGGATTTCGGTTAAAAGTTCGCAGGAGTTGTATGAAAACCAAATGCAAATTGAAATGGAGGAATTGGAAACCAACCCTGAGGGGGAAATGAAAGAACTGGCACTTATTTATATTGCCAAAGGCATTCCCGAAAGTCAGGCCCATGAAATGGCCGCCGAAATAATGAAAGATAAAACCCATGCCCACGATGTATTGGTAAAAGAAGAGTTGGGAATAAATGCTGAAGAATTAAAAGGCTCGGCGGTTGAAGCTGCCATTTACTCCTTTATCTTGTTTGCCATTGGTGCAGTTATTCCTGTTATCCCATTTATGTTTACCAACGGTATGCAAGCCGTTATTCTTAGTGTTTCTATGAGTGCCGTGGGGTTGTTTTTAATAGGGGCTGCCATCACCCTTTTTACGGGTAAAAATGTGTGGTACTCAGGGTTTAGACAAGTACTGTTTGGCTTGGCCGCAGCAGCGGTTACCTTTGGAATTGGAAAATTAATAGGGGTTTCGTTGGGTTAACGCTCTACTCTCCCTTACTCTTTACCGTGCTTTTTTCGGGCTCGTATGTTAATGGCCTCCACTACCAAGGCAAAGAATACCGCAAAATAAATATAGCCTTTGGGCACATGGATGTGTATTCCTTCTATTACCAGCAAGAAACCTATCAATATCAAAAACGACAAGGCCAGTATTTGTAAGGTAAGGTGTTTGTTTACAAAATCGCTTATGGCTCCAGCAAACAGCATCATTACTATAATAGACAAAATAACGGCTATCACCATTAAGGTAATTTGGTCGGTTAGTCCTACTGCCGTGAGTATCGAATCAAACGAAAAAATAATATCAAGCAGCACTATTTGAACAATGGCATTGCTAAAGGCTTTGGGTTTTTTAATGGTCTTTTCATGCTCCACCGCTTCTACCTTTTGATGCATTTCGGAGGTACTTTTAGCAATCAGAAAAAATCCTCCGGCAGCCAAAATAATATCGCGCCAGCTTAATGCAAATTGATAGATAGTAATAACAGGCTCGGTTAATCCTATAAGCCAGGTAATGCCCATTAACAGCAAAACACGAATGATTAATGCCAGTGCCAATCCTATTAATCGGGCCTTTTTTTGTTCGGCCTTTGGCAATTTGCCGGCTACTATGGAAATAAAAATAATATTGTCGATACCCAATACTATTTCCAAAAAGGTGAGGGTTAAAAGTGCTATCCAAGTATCGAGGTGTAAAAACAGTTCCATAGAGTTTCTTATATAATAATAAAGCGGGCAAAGTTAGCACAAAACCCATTTCGGTTGGTTTCAAAAAATCTTTCTAAACTGGGCAGTATCTTTCCAGTATTACTCCCCCATTTTTTAAATAACTTTGTATAAAAAAAAACATGAAACCCTGATTCATCATTTTACTGGCACTGGCCGCGGCAGGTTGCAGCGATACCAAAGAATGCAAAGACACCCTATGCACTGCCATGTTTGCTATGGTAAATGTGCAACTTACAGACACCGCCAATCCGCAATTAACCAGCATTACTACCCAAACCCTGTTACTATCCTCAGGAAAAATAATACATACCCAAACCCAACCGAGCGATATACCCACAGGTATTTTTATGGTAGTAGACGACACCGACCTAAACGAACTTGGCTTTAAAACCAGCCAAAAGGTGGAACTAAAAATACACAAAAACGGAACCCTTATAAAAACCGTGCACTATACCATTACTACCGATTGCTGCCATGTGAGCAAAACCGAAGGACCCACAGAAGTTTCATTGAATTAAATTAATTTATTGGAGTATTTTTGGAGGGTATGTATCGCATTTATCATACATATCTACCCAAATTAGGGTGAACATGTTTGATTTTGCTATACATACTTAATAGTTATGCGTCATGTTAGAAAGACATAATAAACAAAATCATGATTAAGAAATTATACATAGCTTCATTCGTTTTTTTTATTTTGTCATCATGTCAGAACTCCAACACTGAAAAGGCAGATGACCTTCAAAAAAGCCTATGTGACCAGATTAATGAAGACTCACCAGTAATTTTGAAAGGAACGCTAAATATAAATTCGAATGACACAATCGTATTTGAAAATATTGACAAAAGAAATAAGTGGCAGCGGAAAATTCATTTAATTCCCTGTTCAAATAATTTAAAAAATTATATTTTCAAATCGTATGACTCGTATTTGTATTTGAAAAACTTTGACGATAAATTCTGGGTTAGGGTTGATGGTAAATTTTTAACTACTGACACAATCAAATCTACTCAAGTGTTTTTATTTAATTTTGTAGCACTTATTGACGAATTAGAAGCGTTAACAGACTCAAGTCAAGCAATGAGGGAAATTGTAAAGGAAAGCCAAAACATTACAAAGAATAACAAATGAATAAAACACGACCGCATAACAGGCGTTTGGCAAAAAAGCGGGTTAGGTGGTTAATTGAGAATTCTAGATCGTATCAACTCCGCTGTCGCTTGCCTCTGGCAAGTGACCTTGCATAAGGCCTCCGGCCTAACACCCCCCACCAAAAAATGCCGCAAGGATTAGCGCAGCGGTCCTTGTGAGGACAAGCTTTACTAAAACTATTTTATCCTTTGGCAATTAATACTGCCTTGTATTTCACCATCTCCTTTGGAAACAATGTTAATCAAAGATTCAGACCATTCACTTACACGGTTTGGGTTTCCCAGTGTTATGGTTTGGGTAACTTCAATGTAGGAATCTTTTTCAATGGTTTGGGTATGGGTTACATGATTTTCGGTATCGGTAGTCCAACTGTTGCTCTCGGCATTCACCGTAAGAGTCACCAAAAAATGGACTTCCTCCTTTTTTCCATTGTTAATCCTGGTCAATCCTCTTATAATTTCATCCGATGAAATATTCAAGGCATAATTGCCTTTCTCCTTTATCTTAATTAAAAAATTTCCTTTTTTATCCGTTTTTCCGGTAGTAATAATCTCACCTTTCGAATTCGTAATATTCAGTTCAATACCCGAAACAGGTTTGATCATCTTAAAATAAAAGGCACAAAGTGATATGATGATAAACAGGGCTAATATTGCTTTTTTCATGAGTTAGATTCTAAAAATTTATTTATTCGATTACCGAATTATTTCAATGCAAAGTTGCTTTAGCCATGAATGGTAACTGTTACATCCTTTTTAAAATAAGTTATATAATTCCTAGGCTTGGATTGATGTGTTTTTAATTTGCAGCCAATTATAGAAGCTTGAATTTGGAATATTAAATTCAATTTTTAAAACCTTCCGGTAAAAACAAAACAGACTTCTTCTTACTTTTGACTTTTCACTTTCAACTTTTAACTTTTATTCATGCTTACCCAAATTAACCCCAAGCTGCCCATGCGCGATAAAACCATTACCCGCAATTTTTATATAAACAAATTGGGGTTTAAGGAATTTGGCAGCCAAGATTTTGAAGGCTACCTGATGGTGGAAAAAGACGCCATTCAAATACACTTTTTTGAGTTTAAAGAACTTGACCCATTAACCAACTATGGCCAGGTGTATATACGAACCGATGCTATTTATAATTTTTATCAAACGTTACTAGACAACAAAACATGGATTCATCCCAACGGCCAATTGGATACAAAACCCTGGGGCCAAAAAGAATTTTCACTCCTCGACCCGGATAATAATTTGCTCACCTTCGGGGAAAGTATTTGAGAAGAGAATTTATAAAAATCTTAAATATATCCCCCAACAGGCTTCACTCTTGGCCCTCGCCAGCTTTTGCTAATAATTACATGCATCAACAAATCGGAAACGGATTTAAGCAATAAGAAAATATAAAAAACATGCATCGATCCAATTACCGGTAGCACTATATCAGGACTAACTTTTTGTGTAAAGCCAATGATTATAAAGAGATGCATGGGCACTACCCGCAAGTATGGTGTAAAAAACATGCCACCCAATTTGGGTTTTTCTTCACGGTCTTGCAGCACGGTAGACCATGTAGAGAAAATAGCATTAAACGCAATTATTCCAATATTAATAAAGACTACTCTCAAATCAAGTTTGCTGCCATTATTAATGCTCATTACAGTTAGAAAAATAAAATACACCAAATGAAAAAAGCCAAAATGAAACATAAAAAAAATGGCACTCATCCACTTAGTTTTGCTAGTGGGAGCTACCGACTGTCCATTTACCTGAAAATTTTCGGTAGTAAAATTTTTTAAACAGGCAATTCGAACAGCATTGCTAATTCCAATAATCACACTTTGAAAAAAGTATATCCAAATAATAGTATCGCTGCTTAACCAGCCATCATTATAGCCCCAAGCCAGGCAGGCATTAAAAACCAGTATGAACCAAAATTCACGGTCAGAAACTATGTTTTTCCATCGTTCCATTATTCAATATTAAGTTTATGCCACTAAAACACCAAAACTCTAAAACCCACAAAAATAATTTCGTGAAATTTTCTGCCTTTGTGTTTTAGTGGCAAAAAAACCTAAAATAAATACCGCACCATCACTCGCCCAATATTAATAATAGGGCTACTTTGAGACTTGCGGCCATCGTATGACACATCCATTTGGATATTGCTGGAAATCCTTTGCTGGTATACAATGTTCCATGTATAGTTTTTACCGGGTAATAAGCCTTTCATCAATTCATAACCCAAAGGGCTTGCGGCATCGCCATTAAAGGCAATATTTACCAATCTGAAGTTTCCGGTAAAACTTCCTTTGGCAGCTTTGCTCAACCTTACTTCCATTCCTGCTTCCAAATTTTGGCTGGCTAAGGTATCGGTTGTGGCCTTATAATATTTACCAATAAGAGCTACACCAAGGTTATTATTCTTAGACGTAAACTGCAGTTGAGGTTCGGCCGAATAAAAATTATAGGTATAATTTCGGGAACTTAAAATTTGAGAATAATAGGCACGATTACCGGTTATTACTTGTACCACGGTTCCGTAGTTACTGTTAAAATTAATTCGTGTATTTAGGGTTGTTTCATCATTTTGGCGGGTTTCAAATCCGTTCACCAGTAAATTTTTAGATTGCCCGTTAATCCGATTAATATCTGCCGACCAGGTTGGGTTATTTCTGTTGATGTACAAAGTACCCCGCAAGCTGGCATTGCTTGATAACAGCAAATTATCCGACACATTAAAAATAAATGGATTGAGGTATAAAGCCGCATCATTGGAGGTGGTGCGGCGGTCGGTTCTATAAACTACCAATGCCGAAAAACGGGTAAGAAATAATTTTAAACCTTTTTTCTTTTGCCACAGCTGGGGTGTTGTTAAATTCAGGCTTTGATTAAACTGAATGTTTCGGCTTTTAATAAAACCCTGAACCGGCAAATAGGTTCGGATATAATTGGCCAGTTTGCGGTCGTATTCGCTGGCTATTTCAAATTCATTAAGCGACTGAACAGTGTTGCTGTCGTAATCTTTCCAAATATAAACCCCATTTCCATCGGCTACTTTGTAATAAATAAATTCACGCTTTTGCTCCTGCCCGGTTCCTATTTGGTAAAAGGTATTGAGTTTTACTGATTTTTTAAACAAAGGGAAATCAGCCTCAATACGACCTAAGGCATTTTTTTCAGCCTTTCCTTTTACTACCAAGGTATCCAAATATTGCAGATAACGGTAGCTTCCATTAACCGAGATGCGACTACCTTTTTTACCCAAATAGCCTCCATACCATTTTATTTCATCGGCCAGGGTTGATGAATTTAAACTACCCAAATAAGGTAATTTATCGTGTCGTCGTTCGGCAATGGCGCCATAGGTAAACTTGCCTGAATCAGGACTTTCAAAAAATGCCCGACCACAATTGTAGTTGTATGAACCCGAAATAATACTATCCGTAATTAAACTAAAAATACTTTTTTCAGAATGATAACCGCCGCCTAGTTTTCCAAATTTTAAACTTTGCGTTATTTCGCCATCATAGTTCCAAAAAGCATTTTTTTCAAATGAATTATTTACAGAAATGGTATTATTCATTTTTTCAAAAGACGATTGGAGGTGGGTATTTTTAAGATTTAGATACCCCGAAATACTGTTGTTTAATCCGCTCATACCCTGAGAACGGTGATTAATAGCTGCCCGGTAATTTATTTTATATTTATTTTTCTTCTCTAAAGATACTTGATAATTTGCCAGTAATTGTGAAGTGCTTAAAATATTGGCTGCCGGAATATTTAGTTGCCGGTTCCAGTTTCTTTCAAATTCAACAGGGCGATAGCGTTCCAAATTTCTGAACCCTTTATTTACTAACTCCATCCTAAACTGGTTTGTTAAAACTATTTTCTCCTTATTTTTTTTAAACTCAGAATTATTTTTAAATCCGGTAGTCAGCCCAAAACCGTCGTCATTATTTTTGTCAAGCTTTGAAATAGTATTGGCATTGTTGTTGGTATACACCCCTTCCAAAAAAGTTTCAGTATTTCTAAATTTTCGCTTACCTCCCACCGTTAGCATTTGGTAACTTTTCGGAGCAATCAATATTTCTAAAGGTTCATAATCCCCCTGAGGAATACCGGAAATTGGCAAAACCCACTCAAAAACCCGCCCGTTTGTGGTGCTTGTTTTTTGACGGTAATTTCCTTTCCCAACTCCTACCAAACTAAAAACCACATCAAAAAAAACCGTATCAGACTGTGGGCTTTGAGTAAAAACAAAAACATCCTGAAATCCTAAGGTATCAATCTTGCGATACAAAAGTTTTGATTTATCAAAAGGTTTGATGGTAGTTACTCTCGGTATGGTGGCATTTGCAGTTTCATCTCCTGCATTGGCCAATATTTGCTTGGCAGATAGCATTTTGGAAGAATCAAAACCATCCAGTGACTGCTGAAAATTTTGATTTTTATTATCCTGCTCATTAAAATAATTAATTTCAAACGATGCGTTTTTCTTTTGCACTCCTGCCCCAACTTTAAAAACTGTTCGTTGATAGTTTCGGTCAGAGTATTGAAATTCAACTACAATTCGCGAAAACTGTGTAATCATTTGTGACGGCATAAACGTTACTTCACCGGAGTTATAATTAATAACATAATCCCGCGATTCACCTCGCGATAGCCGTCTACCATCCAAATACACCACTTCCGTTCCTGAAATAATGATGATAAAGGCTTCCCCATTAATCCCGTTCAATCGGTACGGCCCCTGGTTTCCCTCTTTTCCTAAAATTGTATTACGGGCAAACCGGCCACGACTTATAGCCGCATCCACATTTGAATACAGTTTAGATTGGACCTTATTTTCCTGAAAATCCAAATGCATACCACGCGATTTTTTATAGTAATTCATAAAATAACTATCGGGGCGTTTCATTTCAAAATCACCGATTATTAAATTATTACTATCCTTGTTAAGCATGATATAAACCTTATCAAAGTCTTGCAATTGCTGGGTATTTCCTTCGGGTTGAATAGGATTATTTTCATCTGAAATAACCCCGGTAATGTTAATATCATCGGCTATTTTTCCACCAAGTCTCAGATTTAAGTTTGAGTTTACCACCAAATCTTGCTTGTTTCCGGCACTTATTCCACGGGATATATTTCCATCTGTTTTAAGTCCATTACTTTCGGAGCTAAACATACTGCCTCCGGGTGATTTGTATGCAAACGGATCCTTGGGCATTGAAGGTTCAATAATGGTTACCGATCGTTTAAAAAAAGGTTTAGTAATTACCGAAGGCATAATTCTAAAGGTTAAAATAATCGAATCATTTGGTATTGAATCCAATATAAATAAGCCGCTTTTAGGATTAAACTTAAACAAAACCTTTGCTGTTTCTCCATTAATTTTGGTTATAAATAAACTATTTTGGTCAACGCTGTAATTGGAATCAAGTTGGTATGTTTTTTTCCCGGGTATCAGATACATTCGGGCAATATTAGAATTAGACTGAGCTTTGCAAAAAACAAAAAATACCAATCCTGCAATAGTGAAAATTGCATTCAAAAAGGATGATAATTTTTTAAACTTTACTCGCAATGATGGTTTTACAATATTACAAACGAAATGAGCAGTATAAAAATTCTACATTATTAATGCTTAATCCAAAGACATCTTTAAAATTAACTTTTTGTAAAACCTTTGTCCCTTTGCGCCTTTGCAATAATCTACCTAATTTTGGCACATTAATTGAAAGTGTTTTAAAGGATTCAAATACGTTTTGATAAACCAGCCATTCATTTGAAAAAACAGCTTACCAATACTCTCTTTCTTTTTTTGGCTCTGGCTTTAATGTCGGCCAAACTGCCTGCTGATATTTTTAAAGAAATTGAAAATGCCATCAGCCTTGGTAATGCCAGAATGATGGAAAGCTATATGAATACTAGCATTGAATTGGAAACACCCACTTCAAAAGGAATATACAGCCGCGGGCAAGCCCAATTAATTATTGATAAATTTTTTCAAAAATACCCACCTATTTCATTTACCATTTCACAAAAGGGAAACAGTTCGGGAGGTTCACGATTTGCGGTGGGTAATTATAACAGCACCCGCGAAAGGACATTTCGGGTTACCATTTTTGTTAAAAAATCGGGAACTGATTATCTTATACAAGAAATAAAATTTGAATAATGGATTTCTCAACTCCTTCAGTCATTGATTTTATAAAACGAAGCTTACAGGAAGATGTGGGCTCAGGCGATCATTCCAGTTTAGCCTCTATACCTTTAGGCAAACAGGGCAAAGCCCGTCTTATTTTTAAAGAAGATGGAATTGTAGGTGGTATAGAATTAGCCATCCAAATTTTCAAAATCGTTGACCATGCTTTAAAAATTGAAGTGTTCAAAAAAGATGGAGATGTGGTAAAGTATGGTGACATAGGGTTGCATGTTTTTGGGAGTGTTCATTCCATTTTAGTATCCGAAAGATTGGTGCTTAACTGTATGCAGCGGTTGAGCGGAATAGCCACCATCACCAATAAAATTGTTAAAAAAATTGAAGGTACAAATGCCAAATTATTGGATACCCGAAAAACAACGCCCGGTTTGCGCATGTTTGAAAAATGGGCTGTAACAGTTGGTGGAGGTTATAACCACAGATTTGGATTGTATGATATGATTATGCTTAAAGATAACCATGTGGACTATGCCGGAGGAATTACAAAAGCGGTGGAAAGCACAGTAGATTATTTATCAAAAAACAACCTAAAACTGGCCATAGAAGTAGAAACCCGTAATTTGGAAGAAGTGAGAGAAGCTTTAGCTTTGAAAGCG
>CAMDGU010000066.1 GCA_945897885.1 Chitinophaga pinensis | reverse complement strand
GCCAGTAAATCATCCTGAAAACTATCGCTCAAAGCGGATTCTTCGTCACTAATAACTCCAGGTACCAAACGGCAAATGGCATCAGCTAGAATAATGGCAGGTAATTCACCACCGGTCAAAACATAATCACCAATTGAAATTTCTCTGGTAATTAAGTGTTCGCGGATACGTTCATCAATTCCTTTGTAATGGCCGCATAACAATATAATATTAGAACATAGCGAAAGTTTGTTCGCTGTTTTTTGTTCAAAAACTTCACCGTCCGGGGTTAAAAAAATAACTTCATCGTAAGTCCGATGTTTTTTTAAATCATTGATGCAATTAAAAATGGGTTCGATTCGCATTACCATTCCAGCGCCACCGCCAAATTGGTAATCATCTACTGAGCGAGATTTACCCAAACCGTATTGACGCAAATCCACAACATTAATATTTATCAAACCTTTGTCTTTTCCCCGTTTTAATATGGAATGCTCTAAAGGGCTTTTTATTAAATCAGGGAGAACCGATATGATATCAATATGCAACATTAGTCGTTAATGTCAATTAAACCTTCAGGAAGGTCGGTGTAAATTATTTCCTTTTCATTGTCAAAATCAATAATCATTTCTTCAACAAAGGGAATATAAAAGGTTTTATTATTAAAGAGAACTTCCAACATATCCTGACCGGGTTTATGGATGTGCTCAACTACTTCACCAATAGGTCCTAATTGGTTATCAATAATTTTGAAGCCTTCCATATCATTACTCCATACTTCTTGCTCAGAATTTTCATCTGATTCAATAAATACAGATAGCCCGACAATTTCTTCAGCTTCTTCTAGTGTTCTTATATCTTCAAATTTCACTTGCCATTCAGTGTCTGTTTTCGAAATTTGTTCAATAAAAAAAGGAACCGGTTTCTTGTTGATTTCCAACATTAACGGTTCCTTTTGGTTAAGAGTTATTTTTGAATTTTCTATATGTATTTTAACGACACCTTTAAATCCGTGTGTTTTTTTAATAAAACCAACGTAGACAAGGCCAGCCAAAATTCATTAAAAATTAAGCTTCTTGTTCTGGTGCAGCTTCTTCAGTTGCAGGAGTTTGAGCTGCAACTTCTTCTACAGTTTCAGTAATTACTTCTGGTGCAACTTCTACAACTTCTACAACTTCTTCTACTCTTGTTTCAGCAACTGCTTCTGGACCCGCTTCAACAACTTCTTCAGTTGTTTCAGTAGCTTCTACTTCTACTTCATTAGTAGGTTCAACAGTTTCTTCTGATTCCGTATTAGCTACTTCTTCAGCAAGTGGTGAGTTTTTGGCTAATACTTTTGCAGCAATAGCTTCTTTCATTTTAGTTTCACGTTCAAGGTTGGCGGCAGCTTTAGCATCACGAGCTGAAGCTAGGGTGTCAACTTTACTTGTAATCTTACTTTCTTTTGCTTCCAACCATTTGGTGAATTTTTCTTCAGCTTGCTCTAAAGTGTGTGCACCTTTTTTTACCCCATTAATAAGGAAATCTTTGTGTAACACGCCTTTATAGGATAAAATTGCTTTCGCTGTATCGGAAGGCTGAGCACCTACCTGCATCCAATATAATGATCTTTCAAAATTAAGATCAATTGTTGCCGGGTTAGTGTTAGGATTATACAACCCTAGTCTTTCGATATACTTTCCATCCCTAGGAGCTCTACTGTCCGCCACCACAATGTGGAACATAGGACGACGTTTACGTCCTTGTCTTTGTAATCTGATTTTTGTTGCCATTTTTTTATAATGTTTTTTATTTTCGGTTCTCCAAAATCCGAAGGGCTGCAAAAGTAAAAAAATATATTAAATAAAAAAAGGAACTCACGCTCCTTTTTTTAATGAAATAATAATTGGAATAAATTTAGTCCATGTGCTTGTAATTCAGAGCGAATAATAAAAGCAAAGTTAAACTCAAATAGGCTGGATAACCGGTTGTAAAATGAAGAACATAGTTGATGCCAAAAATAAAAATAGGCCCTACAATGGCAAAGACTGTACCCGCGGTAAAAAGCCCAAAACCAAATTGTCGAATGTTCCACATTAACGATGTTCCTATAATTGCAAAGATTCCACCAATGGTTGTAATTAATGCATTTTGTTTTAGATGGTCCTCAACTCCTTCACCCATATTACTTAGACCATTAAATAAAATCCAGGCACAATTAATAAAGGATAAAACACATGCAACTGTTAAAAATGTGGGGCGAACCCTTATGGGTTCTTCGTTTTCTTGTAAGTTTTTTACCATAAGCTGTTTAAAAGGTTAATAAGCCCGAAAATTATTAATCTTTTTTGAAAAAAAGCAATAGTTTTAAAAAGATTTTTTTATTAAACCGCTATTAAATTAGAAATAATATAAAAGCCCCAATAAATTTAAACTAAATCACCAGTTTAAATTTATTAGGCTTAAGATTTTGTGTAATACTATTATTTAGATAGCGCAGTTTTACCTACCTCAATAAATCGAGTGGCATCAATATATCCTAAATCACGGTGTTTAACTTCTCCTTTACTATCTAGAAAAAGATAGGTTGGATATGCTTCTACTGAGTAATTACTTGCCATCGATGGTCCTTCGCCACTTTCCATATCCATCTTAAGGCAAATGAAGTTTTTGTTGTAATACTCCCCAACTTCTTTGTCTGTAAAGGTTTTTTTGGCCATGCTTTTACAAGGGCCACACCATGTGGTGTAGCAATCAATAAAAATTAATTTGTTTTCTTTTTTGGCTTTGGCTTTGGCTTCTTTAAGTGAACCGTGAAAAAACTTAATTCCAGGAAGCTCCGGTTCTTTTTTTTCTGAGGGTTTAAACGCACAGGTAGCAACAATTGCAACCAAGATAATTATCACACTTCCAATTTTTGTTAACTTGTTCATATTACTATTTACTTACTATTTTTTTTTAATTTATGTTTGTAGCCCAATGATTCAACCATCTATATCCTTTTATGGTTTTACAATTTATGAGCCGGTAACGGCTTTTACAAATTTTATTCTAAGCGGATATTGCTTTGCATTTGGTTTGAATGTTGGCAAATCTCATGCCAAGTATTGGGCCGCTTTTTTTTATGTTGTAGCCTTAGCTGCTTTTTTTGCTGCTTTTGGTCATGGATTATTCATTAACAAAAATAATAGTTTCCAATTAATATCTCGTTGTACTAATATCTTCGCAGTATATATTGCATCAATTGCAACCATTCTTCTAATTAAGAATAAAAAATTGACGTACTTACTGAATGTATTTTCACTAGTTCAAATGCTAGTAGCTTTGGTTTGTATTGCTATTTATTATGAATTTTGGGTTGTTAAATGGGATGCCATCTTAGGATTGGGGGTTATTGTGGGAGGGGTGAATATCTTTTTTGCAAGTAAGGGAAATAAGGGAAGTCGTATCATTTTAGTTGGAGTTCTTATTAATGCACTCACTGCTTATATTCATTCAAATAAAATTTCAATAAGTATATGGTTTAATCACAACGATATTGGCCATATAATGTTAATAATAGGATTTTATTTTATGGCTAAAGGAGCTATTAAATTACAAGAAAATGCAATCAGTTAGTTTTAGAAAAATAGTTATACTATTTATTTTTGGAATTAGTTTTTTAGAAGCTAGTTCACAACATTCAAAGGATTCTGTCCAAATTCGCCGGATTTTTGATGTTGCCTTGGCAGATGGCAGATCTTATGAAAATTTAAGAGTGCTTTGTAAAAATGTAGGAAATAGGATTAGCGGCAGTAAAGCTGCTGATTCAGCCGTAAACTGGGGATATAATTTATTGAAATCTATGTGGGTGGATACGGTTTACAAAATGCCAATCAGTGTGCCCTGTTGGAGCAGAGGAACGATAGAGCGTGCCTATATTTATCATACAGATTTACGACTCAACATTACCGCACTTGGTGGTTCTGAAGGAACAAATGGATTGCTTAAAGCCCAAGTTGTAGTAGCCAATGGAATTGAGGATTTAGAACGTCTTGGCGAAAAGAATATTAAAGGCAAAATTGTATTTTTTAATAAGCCGTTTGATCCAAGAACCATAAATGGGTTTGAAGCCTATGGGGCTTGTGTAAGTCAGCGATATGCCGGTGCAAGCAAGGCCGCTGAGTATGGAGCAGTTGGTGTTTTGGTAAGAAGTATGACTCATAAAAATGATAATAGTCCGCATACCGGAAGCATGGGCTATACCAATGAAGCCAACAAAATACCGGCAGCGGCTATAAGTACGGAACATGGTGATATGCTAATTGAACAATTAAAACTTAAGCCAACGCTAAGAGTGGCCTTGAGAATGAATTGCAAAACATTGCCGGATAAAGAAAGTTTTAATGTAATAGCTGAAATAAAAGGAGAAACTGAACCTGAAACGATAATTACAGTAGGTGGTCATTTAGATAGTTGGGATATTGGTGAAGGGGCTCATGATGACGGGGCTGGAATTGTTCATAGTATCGAATTATTGCGCTTAATGCGAGCCAATGGTTACAGACCAAAACATACCATTCGTGTAGTACTATTTATGAATGAAGAAAACGGAAACCGTGGTGGAAAAGGGTATGCACAATGGGTTAAAGACAGAGGGGAAAAACATTTGATGGCATTGGAAAGTGATGGCGGAGGACATACCCCGCGCGGGTTTGGTATTTCTGCTCCTGATAGTATATACAATATAATAGCAGGCTACCGCGCTATTTTGGAACCTTACGGCTGCCATGTATTTAAGAAAAGTGAATGGGGGGGGGGAGTAGATATTAATCCATTAAAATTGGATTCAGCCCTTACTATTAATCCCAATATGATTCTTTTAGGATTTATGCCTGACAGCCAACGCTATTTTGATTTTCACCATGCAAAAACCGATGTGTTTGAAAACGTTCACAAACGTGAACTGGAAATGGGAGCAGGGGCAATAGGGGCCATTGTTTATCTCATAGATAAAAATTTTTAAAGCTTAATTGCAGCAAATAAACGCAGCCCATTTACTAGCCTCTTTGATGCATAAAGTGCTGAAATGTTTTTGGGTTTCAAGAAAGGCAGCGGTAATGTCTTTTTTATCTTTAAGCCATAAAGTAGAAACATACTCATAAATTCGCTGATTTCTTTATTGGTTATTTGCCAAAGGGTAAATAAAATCCGTGGGTCGCAATGTGTAAAATACCCGGACAATTACCACTCATATCTTTTATCGATTCTTCGGTGGCTTCCATTTTTGAAACAGTTTGAGTATTGGTATAAGGTAAACCGGAAATAAACAGGAAGGTTTATAGGCAAAGGGTTTTAGATTTAAATATGAATTAATGTTTGAAATTTTAAACAAGTATATCTGTTTTATTTGGAAATAGTAAATGGTTTTACTAAAATGGCTATTTATTACTATCCGTAAATGCTGCAAATAGGGCAAACCTCAGGATTATGACCCCTTGCCGGGCAATAAGCACGACCAAAGTAAATGATTTGAAGATGCAGGTTATTCCATTTGTCTTTTGGGGTGAGGCGTTTCAAATCTTTTTCGGTTTGTTCTACATTTTTTCCATTGGTTAGTCTCCATCTGATAGCAAGCCGATGAATATGCGTATCTACAGGAAAAGCTGGAACCCCAAACGCCTGGCTCATGACTACTGAAGCAGTTTTATGGCCAACTCCGGGTAATTCTTCTAAAGCTTCAAATGTTTTAGGAACTTCACCATTGTATTTATCTATAAGAATATGACTCAGGTTAAATATAGCTTTGGATTTAGCCGGAGAAAGTCCACACGGTTTGATAATTTCACGAATTTCTTCGATGCTTAATTTCACCATATCAAACGGATTATCAGCCCGTTTAAAAAGTAAAGGCGTTATTCTATTCACCATCGCATCTGTGCATTGTGCTGAGAGCAACACGGAAATTAATAAGGTATATGGGTCCTTGTGTACCAAAGGTATGGGTGGATTGGGAAACAAATCTTCTAGGATTTGGATGATATGGGATACTTTCTCTTTTTTTGACATATTCAGTTAATAATTCAGATTGTTGTCATTCCGACGAAGGAGGAATCTATTTTTAAAATTAAATAGATGCTTCGTTCCTCAGCATGACAAAAGAGTTACCTTAAAAAAAAGCTCCAACCAATTCCACTTCTGAAATATTGTTAAAATAATCGCTGCTTGGAATATTTTTAAGGTGTTCTAAAATTACCTCCGCACGGTGTTCTTTTTCAATCAAAGCTGATTCTACTTCTTCAATATCTTTTTTAGCAAAAAAATCACCATAAATTTTTATTTCCTGAATAAGCCCTTTATCTACATTAAGATGAACTTCCAGATGGCCCCCGGGTGTTTTTATTCCTTTTTGAAACGCATATTTAGGCGAATAGCCAAAGTTCCAGTGCCATTGGCTGTATTTTTCATCCGCTAATTGCTGTATGGCTTTTTTATCGGTTTCGGTAAATACATAAGGCTTTACATCGCTGTAAATACCTACAATATAAGCCATCACTTTTGCTCTAAATTCTTCTACTGTAATGGGTTCTTTTAAATGGCTTGATATATTGGTAACCCGGCTTCGAACTGACTTTACGGCTTTGTCCTCAAATTTTAAAGGATTAACTTTTAGTGCAGCTGATAAATCTGAAATTTGCGAAGCAAACAATAATGTGCCGTGATGAAGTACTCTTTTTTTCTGATGAAAAATATGTTCCGCATTTCCTGAAAATTTTTGGCCCTCAATCAAAATATCGTTTCGTCCCGAAAACTCGGCTTCTATGCCTAATTCGGCCATTACACCAATAATAGGTCGTGTATATTTCTTAAAATCTATTTCGGGCTGGGCATCCCCATAATTCATAATAAAGGTAAAATTAAGGTTTCCTAAATCATGGAATACAGCACCTCCACCGGTTAATCGCCTTACAACTTTAATATTCTTTTCGTTTACAGTTTCTGTGTTTATTTCGGCTAATGTATTTTGATGTTTGCCTACTATTATGGCATTGTCGTTTCGCCAAAGCATAAAAATATCTTCGTCTGAATTTTTTAATAAATATTCTTCGGCAGCTTGATTAAAGTAGGGTTCAGTAGAGTTGTTGTGAATGACTAGCATTTATTTAATTTGGAATTAAAAATTAGATATTACGATTTTTTTTAAGAACTGCAAAGTTGATTAAGTAAATTGGCTATGGCAATAGGAGTTTTAAATTTATTAGTAAAAATTATTTTCAATGAAAAGACCATATTATTTCAAAGTTTCGTTAAAGAGAAATATGAAAAAACTTACGTTATTGACAGCATTGGGTTTTACTTCCATTGTGTTTGGACAAAACTCTTCTTTGCCCAAGTCTATTGGAAAAAACTGGGTACCTATTCCTTCCTTAAATTTTAAATTGGATGGCATACAGGGAAATGATTCTGTGAATTTTGTTAAGGCTTGCCATAAAGTTAAAACAGATGCTTTTTTTGTTTTCAATAAGGAAATTACGAATCAGCAGTACCGAGAATTTGTAAATGCTTCTAAAAATACTTCCATGTTGCCTGATACCAATAGCTGGAATACAGATTTTGAAATGGCTTATAATGACCCGATGAGAAAAAACTATTTTTGGCACCCACATTATTTTGATTATCCAGTTGTAGGTATTTCTCAAACACAGGCATTGGCTTATTGCAACTGGCTTCAGAATAAATTAAATGAGCAATTATTTCAATCTAAAAATAATGATTACACATGCGTGGTAACGCTGCCGACAGAAATGCAATGGGAGTCTGTATATTATTATTCGTATTTAAAAGATGAGAAGTACACCCACTTTGCATGGTTACTTGAAAACAAATTATTAAAAACAAAAGATAAGTATAACTTAAATTACGGAATAGATATTACTAAGGAAGGTTTTGGTACATTTGATTATATGAAGGATGGCGGAATGTATCCTGTAGGTTATAAAAAATATAAACCAACCAAACACGGTATTTATAATTTGTTGGGCAATACGGCCGAATGGACTTCATCACCGGCCTACAATTTTACCGATAGTTCAGAAGTGTTTTTTAATAAGGAAACAAAACAAGTAATAACTTATTTGAAATGTAACGGTAAAGAAAATTATGATACAGCCAGGAGTTATGAATTTTACAATAACCCTTATAATTTAAAACCTGTTTATGAAAAGGATGGTTATGTTGCAGCAAAAGGAGGAAGCTGGTGTCATAGCACCTTTTATTTACAGCCTGAGGTTTCGCTTTTTTGCAAACCCAATGAAAAGCACAGTTATATAGGATTCAGGCCGGTAATGACTTTACTAAAGAAATAAAATTGATTCTGTGAAAATCATCCCCCAACCCCCTTCAAAGGGGGACTGCGGCTTCGACCAACATTTTCAAATTAAGCCAACATCTTCAATAAGCTAAAAGCGGCTTCTTCGCCTTTATTACCATGTTTTCCCCCGGCACGATCTTCAGCTTGTTGCATGGTATTGGTGGTAAGTACTCCAAAAATAACAGGTTTGTTAAATTTTAATCCAACTTCCATAATGCCATTAGCAGCCGCTTGAGAAATAAAATCAAAATGAGGCGTTTCGCCCTGAACAACACAACCTATACAAATTACCCCATCTATTTCAGGATTTTTAGCTAGTTTTTGTGCTGCTAATGCCAACTCGAAAGTTCCGGGAACATAACGTGTAACAATATTGCGAGGCATTACATTTGCTTGTTGCAAGGTGGATACTGCTCCTTTATAAAGGGCCGATGTAATTTTGTCGTTCCATTCGGCACATACTATGCCCAATCTATAAGTTGAGCCATCCGGCAGAGGGGATGAAAAAACTGATAAATTTTTATCGGCTGATGACATTATTAGTCAGGTGCTTGACCAGCTTTAGCCATAGCACGTGCTATGTACTTGTTAATTAATTGGGCTTGGGTAGATTCTTTGTATTTATCACGAATCATTTTGTAGGCTTTAGTAGCTGATTCATAATTTTTAACAATTTCGTAGTGCTGGCCCGCTTTCATTAATAATAATGGGGAGGTGAAAATATTTTCACGTTCTTCAGCAGCTTTCATATAAATATCAGCAGCTTTAGCCGTTTCACCAAGTTCTGATTGGCAATCGGCTTGAAGACCTAAAATTAATGCAGCCATTATTTCGTCATCAAAACTTACATCTTCCAAATAGGTTAATGCATTTTTGAAATCTTTTTTACTCATGTAGGCTCTTCCTGCATAAAATTTTGCAAGGTTTCCTGCTTTTGTATTTCCATATTGGTCGGCTACATCTACAGCAGATGGATATTTACCATCGCCTTTCAATACCTGATTCATTGAATCTTTCTCAAAATAGCGTTCAGCCATAAAAAGTTGTCCGGCAGCTTCTTGTTCCTGACCCGGTTGGTAAACTTTTTGGTAGTAAATAAACCCCGCAATAACTACAATTAGTCCAATTAAAATAATGTTGGCATTCTTTCGATTGTTTTCATACCAAGTAGCAATTTTGTTTATTTTAAACGCTTCTTGCCAGTCAAATTTTTTATTTTCAGTTGTCATGTTTTCTATTCTATTATAAAAGGATATTCTTCTTGATAAACGTCGGTGTATAAAGCATCGGCCGATGGGTATTCTGAATTTTCAGCAAACTCCACCGAAGCCAAAACCAATTGTTCTGTTTTTTCTTCTATTTGTTCCAAAGCCTCTGCCGTAGCCCATTTTTTTGAAAGAATTGTTTTTCTAACTCTTTCTATCGGGTCTTGCATTTTGTAGGCTTCTAATTCTTCTTTGGTTCGGTATTTAGCCGGGTCGCTCATACTGTGGCCGCGGTAACGATAGGTTTTTATTTCTAAAAATGTAGGTCCTTCGCCGCTTCTTGCTCTTTCAGCTGCCTCCGCTATGGCCGTATGAACGGTTTCACATTGCATTCCGTCAACCTGAAAAGAAGGCATACCGTAACCGTGCCCTATTTTATATAAATCTAAAAGGTTGGTAGTTCTTTCTACCGAGGTTCCCATGGCGTATTCATTGTTTTCGCAAACAAATATTACAGGAAGTTTCCAAAGCATTGCCATATTAAAGGTTTCGTGTAAAGCACCCTGACGGGCAGCTCCATCACCAAAATAACACACACATAAATTCTTTGTTCCTAAATATTGTTCGGCAAAAGCAATACCTGCACCCAATGGAATTTGACCACCAACAATGCCATGACCACCAAAAAACTTATGTTCTTTGCTAAACATGTGCATGCTGCCGCCTTTTCCGCCGCTGCATCCTGTAACTTTACCATATAACTCAGCCATTACCTCATTGGCACTAATACCGCAAGCTAAGGCATGGGCATGGTCGCGGTAAGCAGTAATGATATTATCATCTTTAGTAATAGCACTCATGGTGCCGGCTACTACAGCTTCCTGCCCAATATACAAATGGCAAAATCCACGAATCTTCTGCTGCCCGTAGAGTTGTGCACTTTTCTCTTCGAACTTCCGCATTAGCGTCATTTCTTCAAACCATTTAAAGTAGGTTTCTTTACTAAAGGTTAATTTTGCCATCTATTATTTTAAGCAAGCCGCAAAAATATACATTTAACTAAAATTTGTCCATTGTTTTTAAAAAACATTTCAATAAGTCAATTTAAAAGCCATTCAACAGCTACTTTGCAGTTGCAACGGGGGGTAAACTGCATTGTAGGTAAAAATGGGGAGGGCAAAACCAACCTTTTGGACGCCGTTTACTGTTTGCTCAATGGTAAAAGCTACTTTCAAATGACGGATGCTTTATGCATTTTGAAGGGTGAAACGTATTATTTGTTAAAAGGAAATTTACAAGAAACCGATGAAACGGAATCACACCTCATGGTTTCCTTTCAAATTGGGAAACGAAAAGCCATCCGGCTAAATGACGAACCGGTAAATAAGCTGGCTGAGTTTTTTGGAAAATATCCTTGTGTGGTAATAGCCCCCGATGATGTGGAAATAATAAATGGGGAAAGTGATCAGCGGCGGCGGTTTTTTGATTACATGCTTTCGGTTGTAGATTCTGATTATTTAAAGCATTTATCGGCCTACAATAAAGTGCTTGAAGCAAGAAACAAGCAGTTAAAGGTTTTTTTAGAACACGATAATTTTGATGC
>CAMDGU010000065.1 GCA_945897885.1 Chitinophaga pinensis | reverse complement strand
GGATATTTCAAATGTTTGAAATTGTCTCCATTCATAATTGGGTGGATTAGGACTCTTTTTTATTTTTTCATAATTTTCTTTGGTGGTAAGCTGAGGAATTATATCTGTAAAACAATCATGTATAAAGCAACTCGCTGAGGTTTTGGAAGCAATTTGAGTGAGATTATTATAAATTTCCATAACCATGAATTGAATTATTCCTTTGCTTTTTTTAGTCCGCAAAATTAAGTTGTCAATTAATTCATAAAGTTCCTGCGAGCATTTCTTTTTGTCCCAATTAGTTAGATTTTCCAAAAAATTAATAAATGGATCAAATTGCAATATGATCTCATTGATCCTTTTTTCAATTGTATCATCTCTTTTGATTACCAATGGGGTTGATTCGCCTTCAAAGTAAATAGAAACAGTACTTATCTTTTTCAAATTTCCATCATAAATTTTAAATACATTCAAAGCAGTTGATAGTTTTTCTGTTAAGTCAATACTTTTTAAAACTTTTATTATATCAGCTAAAATGATTGGTTTATTTTTATTTTCATTCTCTAAATATTTTATAAAATAAATGTTCGTGATCGCATTAATAATTGCCCTTTCTTGGGGGGTTTTAAACCGTATTTGTTCTTTTTTTAATAGGCCATCAATATAATCAACCAGATTTTCTTCTTTCACTTTAAAAATAAAATCTGGAAATAATTGTAAGTAAGCTATAATAGATTTTAAACCTTCAAACTCAATACCGGATTTCAAATAATTAAGATCGTTTAGCTGTGTGTAAAATTTATATAATACTTGGTAAAATGAGGAGCCTTTTGAGTCTTTTGAAGTTAAATCTAAGCCAAGTTTTTTATGAAATTGAATTTCCCTCTCAATTCTATTTCCTTCATTACTTATTGCGTTGAATTTTACTGTGGCATTATCGCTTGAATTAAGGTGGGTGTTCGAAAATTTTACATGCTTTTCAAAAGCAGTTTCTACTTTACTCCAGAACTTTTCAAAAGGATTTTTTGTTGTTGTAATCATTTTTAGCAATGCCTTTATTATTTAATTAATAAATTTAATTTTTCCCTTTGATCCTCCAAATTGGAGTGAGAAATTTTTGCATAAATTTGGGTGGTTCTCACACTATTATGGCCAAGCCAATGACTAACCATTTCTAAAGGCACTTTGTTATCCAATAAAATAGTGGTAGCACAAGTATGTCGGGCAATATGATGGGAAAGAGGTTTCTTTATACTAGCCAAATTAGCAATTATTTTTAAATATTGATTTATTTTTTGGTTAGATAGAGTAGGTAAAACCAAATCTTTAATGATTCGTTCTTTTGAGGTAGAGTATTTCTTGATGATATCAAGTGCATTGTCCAGTATGGGAATTTCCCTCCTTTCCCCAGTTTTGATCTGATCAATTTTCAAATAGAGCTTTTCCTTTATCGTAATAATATTTTCCATCTTTAGTTGAATAGCGTCTTGATACCTTAAACCAGTAAAACATGAAAAAAGAAAAATATCCCGTGTTCTATCTAAACTTTCATTATTGGCTAAATCAATTTTTTGTAACGCTTCTAACTCTTCTTGGGTTAAATACTCTCTTTTTGAATTAGGAAAAGATAGTTTTAGGGAAATATAGGGATTTGTTTTTAAAAACTCTTTTTTGATTGCATCATTTAATATGGTTCTAAATCGGGCGTGATGCTTGTTCATTGTGCTTAAGGTTAAGGAGTCTCCAAATTCATTCCAAGCAACTAATTTTAAAAACTCGTTGAAACCATGAATAAATTTAGAATCTATTTCAGAAACCATTGGATTTTCCTTTCCTTTTGCTTTTAAAAATTTTTCCAGGTAAACGAGGGTTTGCTCATACTTTTGGATTGTAGATTTGCTAATTTCTTTATCATTTTGCTTCGCAGCCAAATAGCTTTTGTAAAATTCGATTATCCGAATATTTATTTTTTTTTCTCCATGCACCAGCAGCTTAATATCTCTGGCTTCATAATAAATACCTTTATCATCCAAATCATTTTTGGCACGCCAAATTTTATTATCTATTCCGGCTAAACTTTGGTTGTGAAAGGAATTACTTTTAAATCGTTCTCCCGTTTCATCCCATTCTAATTTTTTACATCTTATTCCGGTAGAAAGTTCGGCCTTTGTTCGATTATATAAAATTTGATAATTTACTACCCAATAGTTAAGGTTACCTTTTAATGGTTTTAGATATTTTTTAATTGACATTGCTTTCATACTCTACTTTTTACAGGTGAAACATTCTGACCTTCCAGGTGAAACATAAGTGAAACATTTATGGGTGAAATTAGAAAAAAAATAATTATAATCAAAACCCTTCCTCTAGTGGGAGAAGGGTTTTGAAAAAACTAAAAAGAATGTGAAGGAAAAAAGTGGAGTTGCGGGGAGTCGAACCCCGGTCCGGCGAAGGAACTGATTGAGCTTTCTACATGTTTATTGATAATTATTTTTCGAGCCTATGCCGGTTTACCAATTACCAACATAAGCCTTAGCCTGCATAATAATCCTTTGGGTTGGCTGGCATGGCCCTTGGATTCCCCATCGTTTCGACCATCTTTAATCTCGCCAGTTAGGGAGTAGGCAAGAAGATGGATGACATTTGCGCTAATCCTAGATTAGGCAGCCATTGCGAAAGTGTTTTCGCCTTTTATGTTTTGAACCTTCTGATTTAAGAGCTACTGGAACAAGTCTCTACATGCTTACCCACCAATTGCACAACCCGTCAAATCCGGTCAACCCCAATTGATGTAATTTATTGTTTGCAAAGGTAAGACCAAATTTTTTGTGTCAGGGTTTTATATTTTCAAATGAATATCATTTTTGTAAGTAACCAATATCCAAATACCTAATTTCGCGCTATGATTTCCTTAGGGTTGATTAGAGAATACAAACAACCACCTGACAGACGGGTTGCTTTTACACCGCAGCAATGCCATCAAATAAAAACCATTTTTTCAGAAAGCAACGTCGTTGTGGAATCATCACCCGACCGAATTTTTAACGATGAATCTTTTAAAAAAGAGGGAATTGGAGTTACCAACGATTTATCAAATTGCACTATTTTATTTGGGATAAAAGAAGTGCCCATTGACAAACTGATACAAGGAAAAACCTATTTATTTTTTTCACATACCATAAAAAAACAAGCCCATAACCGCGAAATGCTAAAGGCTATTGTTAAAAAAAACATACGGCTTATTGATTACGAATGTTTGGTATGGCCAAGTGGGGCAAGGGTTTTAGGATTTGGAAGATACGCCGGATTGGTTGGAACCTATGAAACGTTTAAGGCTTTAGGAATTAAAAATAATACGTTTACCATAAAACCGGCCTACGAATGTGCCGATTATGCCGAAATGCTCGCAGTTCTTAAATCGATTGAAGGCATACTAAAATCCGGAAAACACAAAATTGTGGTAACCGGTAGCGGACGAGTTTCATCGGGGGTGGAAGAATTATTGAATGCTTTAACTGTAAAAAAAGTGAGCCCTCATGATTTTTTAAATTTAAAGGATAACGAAACGGTTTATACCCTTTTGGATAGTCATGATTTGTATGAACGAAAAGATGGCGAACCATGGAATCACGAGCACTTTTTTCATAATCACAGCGAGTATCAATCAAAATTTGAACCCTATACCAGAGTAGCTGATATCATGATTAATGGCGTTTTTTGGGACAGTGCCATGCCAAGGCATTTTGAAAAAGAAGACACTAAATCCATAGAGTTTTCAATAAAAATAATAGGGGATATAAGTTGTGATGTTGAAGGTTCGGTGCCAATTACATTGCACGATACTCATGCCGATAACCCTGTGTTTGGGTGGGATGCTGCCAACCAATGTGAATGTGACCCCTACACCGAAACCGGTATTGATATTATGGCCATTTCAAACCTACCAAGTGAACTACCGGCTAATGCTTCAGAGGGGTTTGGGGCTGAATTGATAAAAACCGTGCTGCCCGAGTTATTAAACCCTGAAAGTGAAATGATAAAAAATGCAACCATTTGCAAAGAAGGCCGTTTAACAGCAAGATTCAGTTACCTTCAGGATTATATTGATAGCTAAAATAGTTATGAAAAATTGGTTAATGCGACTTCCGTTTCTGGTTATATTGGCCTTTTTTGGAAATGCAAAGGCTCAAAATTTTGACACCCGACTTCTTCAGTCCATCAATTCTCAAAACACCAAATATGATAAATTTTGGCTGGGAATAACCAATAGTGCCACGCCTGTAGCTATTGCCACACCGCTCAGTTTGTTTGCCATGGGGCATTACCATTATATCCCAAAGGGAAAAGAAAACTCTTACATGGCCGCAGGTGGGTTGGCACTAAATACTCTCATTACTTTCGGGTTAAAATATACTGTTAGTCGCGAACGACCTTTTGTTAATAATGCGGCTATTTATAAAAAAACATATGCAGGCCCGTATTCTTTTCCATCTGGTCATACGTCTACTGCATTTGCAACCGCTACCAGCCTTACTTTAGCTTATCCAAAATGGTATGTAGCTGCACCTGCCTACGCCTGGGCAGGGGCCGTGGGTTATAGCCGTATGCATTTAGGCGTTCATTATCCAAGTGATGTTTTGGCTGGAGCCATTATTGGAACCTTGAGCAGTTTTGTTGCATTTAAGGTGAATCAAAAACTGGGTAAATAGATTTAACTAATCCAATGGAAATTCATTGCCCAACTCAGGGATATGAATATTTTTGAACCCTACTCCTTCCAAAGCATATTTCATTTTTAGTTGCCTTTCATATTCTCCATGCACCAAAAATGTCTTTTTAATTTGTTGGGGGTTTTGATTGCTTAAAAATTTCAGCATTTCGTTTTGATCGGCATGTCCGCTTAATCCGTCAATTATTTTAATTTTAGCCCTAACTCTCAGCTCTTTCCCAAATAGTTTAACCGTTATCGGATAGTCGCGAAGCTTGGCTCCCAAAGTACCTTCGGCGCAATAGCCCACAATTAAAATCGTATTATCAGCATCTTCAATATTATTAAAAATATGATGACGAATCCTTCCTGCATTAGCCATTCCGCTGGCGCTTATAATGATGGAAGGTGTATTTTTTACGTTTAAGGCTTTCGATTCTTCTACCTTGCGAACATAGGTTAGTCTATTAAACCCAAATGGATTGGGGTCGTTTACCATGTAATTCAATATTTCAGTATCAAAGCACTCATCATGCATCGTAAATATATCGGTGGCATTTACTGCCAACGGGCTATCAACATACACCGGAATATGCGGCAATTTTCCATTTGATTCCAAATGGTCAAGCATGTACACAATTTCCTGAGTTCGGCCTACACTAAATGCCGGAATAATTACTTTCCCCCGGTTCACCACACAGGTATCATGAACTATGTTCAACAGCTGATTAATATCACCGGGCAATTCATCATGGGTCATTCCACCATAGGTACTTTCACTTATCAGGTAATCCAATTGGGGCATACTCACTGGGTCTTTAATAATAGGTCGGTTCCATCGGCCTACATCACCTGTAAATCCTAAAAAGGTAATGGTTCCATCGGCACGGGTTATTTTTAAAGTAACCGAGGCGCTTCCCAAAATATGGCCTGCATCAGCAAACATCACCTGAACATCCTGTGCTACATGAAACCAGCGGTCGTAATTATAACTGGTAAACTGGTTCATGCAAAACTGAGCATCCTCGGTTGTATAAAGCGGTTCTATTTTTTCGGTAGTTCCCTTTTTAAGGTTTTTTTCCATAGCCCATTGGGCATCTTTTTCTTGGATTGATGCACTATCCAAAAGCATGATAGCCGCCAAATCGCGGGTAGCATGGGTACAAGCGATATTGCCTTTAAAACCATCTTTTACCAATTTTGGGATTCTACCAATATGATCAATATGGGCATGACTTACTACCAGTACATTAACTTTAGCAGGGTCAAATTCCCAATGCATATTGAAATCGTCCAATTCATTTTCACGGCCTTGATACATGCCACAATCTAATAATATCGTAAAGCCGTTATCAAGCGTTAATAAGTGACTACTTCCGGTTACTGTTCTGGCTGCTCCGCAAAATTTAAGTTTCATTTTATTGTGTTTAAAAGTGTTGGTTAATGGTCATTAATAAATTGGTGGTCAAAGTTAATTATTATTTTTTGCGGTATTTCTTTTACTTTTGGTTTCTAATTAATTCTGTTTGAAAAAAGTATTCTCACTTCTTCTATTTATAAATTTCGGTTTATTAGCATCAGCACAACCCTGGAATTCAAAAATTACCAATCCAAACCCAACTTTTTTTGATATTCAAAATGCGTTTAATTCGTATTGGAGTGATAAAACTCCGGGAAAAGGCGAAGGCTACAGCCAGTTTAAGCGTTGGGAATGGTTTTGGGAACAGCGGGTGGGCCAATCCGGTCAATTTCCACCGGCTGACATAAATTATACCGAATGGCAAAAATTTAACGCCAACTCGGTTTTGTATAAAGCAGCACCTGTAAAAACCAACTGGACGTTTTTAGGCCCAATTACCACCCCCAGCAATTACAATGGTTTGGGGCGTTTAAATTCCGTTACCTTCCACCCTACCGATACCAATACCATGTGGGTGGGGTCACCGGGAGGTGGTATTTGGAAAACAACAAACCTTGGAAAAACCTGGACTCCTCTTTCTGATTTTAACGGCGTACTGGGCGTAAGCAGTATTGCTGTAAACCCTTACCATCCTGATAGTATTTACATTGCCACCGGTGATGGAGACAGAGGCAGTTTGTGGGGAATGACCGGCGGACCGGCAGGTGATAACAAAAGTATTGGAGTGCTTCTTTCTGTGGATGGTGGACTAAACTGGAAACCAACCGGCATGAATTGGGCTATTGCAGAAGCCAAACTTATCAGTAAAATTATTATTAACCCCAACAATACAAAACAATTATTGTTTGCCTCATCGGATGGTGTGTATGTAACCAATGATGCTGGAGCCACTTGGGTAAAAAAACAAACAGGTTACTTTATGGATATTGCCTTTTGTCCGGGTAATTCATCTATTGTATATGCTACTACCTACGAATATGGTGGCAATGCCAAGTTTTATAAAAGCATTGACAAAGGAGCCTCGTTTAAACAAACCTTTACCAGAGGCAATGCCTCACGAATGACCATAGGAACAACGCCACAAAACCCTAAAAAAGTTCACTTACTTATTGCGGATAAAGACAAAGGAAAGTTTGGAGGAATTTATGAATCATTGGATACAGGAAACTCATTTAATGTAAAATTTGACACGGGTACGGTAAATATTTTAAGTGGCACCTATGATGGAAAAGGCAAAACAGGACAGGGTTGGTATGACTTAGCTTACACCATTTCTCCAAGCGATGAATCTAAAATAATAGTAGGTGGTGTAAATCTTTGGACTTCTGTAAATGGTGGCTCAAGCTTTAAAATAAATACCATGTGGACCGAGAATGCAAAATCAAACCCTAATAAAGTACAGGTAACCCATGCCGATAAACATTTTTTGGCATACAATCCCCTTAGCGGATATGTTTTTGACTGCAACGACGGAGGAATTTACTATTCAAAAAACGACGGAACATCTTGGACTGATATCAGCAATGGCTTGGGCATCATGCAGTTTTACCGCATGTCCATTATCGAAAGTGATACCAATATGGTATTGGCCGGAGCTCAGGATAACGGCACAAAAATAAGGATGGGAACCACTTGGGCTGAATCAACCGGAGGTGACGGGATGGATTGCGCCATTGATCCTGAAGATGCTTCTGTTTTTTATTCAGGCATTCAGTATGGGAAAATAAACAGAAACGATGCCGGTGGAACAACCGTAATTTCAGATAACATACTTAACAAACCAAAAGGTTCATGGGTAACCCCTTACATTATTGACCCAAACGACCATAACACCTTGTATGCAGGCTACAAAGCTATTTACAAAACTACAGATCAGGGAAATACCTGGACACCTATTTGCGATAGTTTATGGAGGCCAAACTTTGTCATCAATATTTCAGTAGCGGTTGGAAATTCGCAAATAATTTATGCATCCGATTATTACAAAATATACAAAACTACCAACGGAGGAACCTCATGGACGCTTGTTATTTCAGGTTCGTTGCCCATTACATCTATAAAAATTCATCCAACAAATCCACATTTAATTTATTACACCGTTTCGTCTTACACGGCTACTGCCAAAGTTTTTAAAATAAATACCTTGGCTACGGGGGTTAATAAAACCTTTAATTTAACACTTAACTTGCCCAATGTGGCGGTAAATTGTATGGCTTTTGATAAAGAATCAAAAGAAGGGCTATACATAGGAACCGATATTGGAACATTTTATAAAGATACCGCCATGGGAGCTTGGGAGGCCTTGAATGCCAATATGCCAAATGTGGTAGTTACGGATTTAGAAATAAACTACAAAAACCGCCTTTTATACGCCGCTACCTTTGGGCGTGGGGTATGGAAAACCCAAATAAAAACCAACCCAAAACTTTTAGCGCCATATACCACAAATGTTGAGCCACCGGATAATGCTGTAAAAATTCATCCTAAATCACAGCTTATCGTTTACTTTAATGAACCGGTAAAAAAAGGCAATGGCATTATTAAAATTTTTGAAAGTAATGTAGAAAAGCAACGCATCAATGTAAACAGTGATAGTGTGTTGATTGATTTTAATAGAATAGTGATAACTCCAGCCGAATTTACATTAGGCAAAACAGAATATATTACATTTCCTCAGGGAACATTTTTGGATTGGGATAACAATGAGCACAAGGGAATAACTACAAGTACCGAGTGGAATTTTACTGTAACTACTGATGCCGGAATTAACAGTTCAGAATTTAGAAAAGCTTTAAAAATTTATCCAAATCCTACCACCGGTGAGTTCTTTATTAATGCAGAGCCAAATAGTAAAATTAAAACCATTTCGGTTTATAATGCTTTAGGAAAATTGGTTTTAGAAAAAAACTCACTAACGTCTGAATGTTGCCAATTTAATTTGAATCATTTTTCAAAAGGTCTTTATTTCATGGTCTTAAAAACAGATCAAGGTTTGATAACCGAGCGTTTTATAAAAGAATAGAATTTAACACTTGCATAGAACTTACTCTTTACCTAAGTATCTTCGCAGTTCCCAATGCCATTTAAAATAGTATCTGATTTTGTGCCTACCGGCGACCAACCTACTGCCATCAAACAATTGGTAGAAGGTTTGAAAAATGGAGACCAAAGTCAAACTTTACTTGGTGTTACGGGCTCTGGCAAAACATTTACCATTGCCAATGTTATCCAGCAGGTTCAAAAACCTACCATTATTGTTAGCCATAACAAAACTCTGGTAGCACAGCTTTACAGTGAGTTTAAGAATTTTTTTCCGGAGAATGCCGTTGAGTTTTTTGTATCCTATTACGATTATTACCAACCCGAAGCCTATTTACCTACCTCTAATACCTACATTGAAAAAGATTTGAATATTAATGAAGAGATAGAAAAGCTGAGGCTTAAAACTATTTCATCTTTGTTATCAGGTAGGCGAGATATAATTGTAGTAGCTTCGGTATCGTGCATTTATGGTGCAGGAAATCCTTACGATTATGAAAAAGGGATTGTACGGGTTTCGGTAGGACAAAAGGTAGCCCGAAATGTATTTTTATACTCTTTGGTGGAAAGCCTTTACAGCCGAACAACGGTTGAGTTTAAACGTGGAACTTTCAGAGTAAACGGCGATAACGTAGATATTTATTTGGCTTATGAAGATTTTGCATTCAGGGTTTCGTTTTTTGGAAATGAAATAGAGGAACTGAGTTCGTTTGACCCTATGACGGGAAAAACAATCAGTAAAATGGATGATTTGGCCATTTATCCCGCTAATATTTATGTAACGAACCGCGATAGCATGCAAGCCGCCATTCGCGATATTCAGGATGATTTGGTAAAACAGGTAACCTATTTTAAATCCATTGGAAAACATCTGGAAGCCAAACGACTGGAAGAACGTACCAATTTTGATTTGGAAATGATACGCGAATTGGGCTATTGCAGCGGCATTGAAAACTATAGCCGCTATATGGACCGACGTGAGGTTGGTCAACGTCCGTTTTGTTTGCTTGATTATTTTCCAAAGGATTATTTGATGGTGGTGGATGAAAGCCATGTTACCCTTCCGCAAGTAAGAGGAATGTATGGCGGTGATAGAAGCCGCAAGCAAAATTTGGTAGAATACGGCTTTAGATTGCCGGCAGCCATGGACAATCGTCCGCTTAAATTTGATGAATTTGAACTGATGAAAAATCAGGTAATTTACGTAAGTGCCACACCGGCCGAGTATGAAATTCAACAAAGTGATGGTATTTTGGTAGAACAAGTTATTCGCCCTACAGGCTTGCTTGATCCGGAAATAGAAGTTCGCCCATGCACCAATCAGGTAGATGATTTATTGGACGAAATAGAACTTAGAATAAAAATGGGCGACCGCATATTGGTAACTACTCTTACCAAACGCATGGCCGAGGAATTAGACAAATATTTAAGAAACCTTGGAATAAATGCCACCTATATTCACAGCGAGGTAAAAACCCTGGACCGTGTAGAAATTTTAAAGAATTTAAGACTTGGAAACATTGATGTTTTGGTTGGGGTAAACCTCTTGCGTGAAGGTTTGGATTTGCCCGAAGTATCATTGGTAGCAATACTTGATGCGGATAAAGAAGGTTTTTTGCGAAGCGAACGAAGCCTTACCCAAACGATAGGCCGTGCCGCCCGAAATGTGAGAGGAAAAGTCATTATGTATGCCAATAAGGTAACTGAAAGCATGCGAAAAACCATTGAAGAAACAGAGCGTCGCCGGGCTAAGCAAATACTCCACAATACCAAGCATAACATTACCCCAACGACTATTATAAAATCTATTGACGACCTGATAGACCGCCCGGATGCACCGCGCTATGGAGCAGCTATGAATAAGGCTTATGTAGAAAGTGAAACTATCAGTTTGGCTGCCGATCCGGTTATCCAATATTTGAGCAAACCCGAACTTGAAAAATTACTGGCCACTACCAAAAGTCGCATGATGAAAGCGGCCAAAGACCTAGACTTTATGGAAGCCGCCCGATTAAGAGATGAGATGATGGAATTGGAAAAAATGGTAGCAAGAAAG
>CAMDGU010000064.1 GCA_945897885.1 Chitinophaga pinensis | reverse complement strand
AATAACTTTGAGTTTGTGCATCAAAGGTAGTTTGTAAAACCGATTCACAAATATTTTTAGGTTAAACCATCTAAATAATCGGAATAATGTGACTGATGAATTTTTTGAAGCTTTAGAAAATTTACCATAATTTATAAATTTAAATTTGTCTCTAAAGAAAATCTTAGGAAAGGATACTTAAAAATTTCGCTGGTTTTAGAATTCGTATTTTTTATGCAATCATGCCAATCGCAACCCGATACCCAAAGTGTTGTTAAATGTGTGAAACACTATTATGCTGAACTTTCAACGCAGGATGGCTCAGGATCCAATGATATTTCTGAAGTAAAAGTGTTAGAGATTAAAAAAGGAAGAAAGAAAAGGATTGGGAGGTAAAGGTGATGGTATCAGGAAGCTATCAAAATGGATCATTGCCTGATGATGAAGGCCCGAGAGATTATAAAAATGAAACCGTTTTTTTGTTTGCAAAAAATAATGCCAAACAATGGGAATGTGGCATAAAAAGGAAAGAGTAATTAGTATAGATTCATCGTTTCTACTACAATTTTTGCATCCGGTTTTGGTTTTGACAAAAGTATCCAACTTTCATTTGGGCACATTCCACGGCTGTCGCCATAGTAAGTGATGAGTTTACAAAAAATAACATTTTCAATGGGGTCATATAAAATTTTGTAATCAAAATTGCCGCTGCAATCCAACCAAATATTATTATAAATTAATGCCGTATTGTCAAAGTCAAAAGTATCTTTAATAGCGATTGAAGATTTCGTTTTTAAAAGATTGAATGCAGTTGAATCATTAATTATAATAGTATTTGAAAGCCAATGCCATTGTATGGAGTCACATGTCTTTAAAAAATTACAATTAAGATTGTAATATTTTTTTGGAGAAATAAGCAGCCATTTCCATTCACCATTGCTTTTTATACCTTTTAGGTCATATTTTGAAAAATCAATTTTAAAGGAGTCGGGATTGCTGGATTTGTAATAAGCATACACATCAAATAGTTCAAGATATTCCTCATAAAGACTGAGATAATACGATGGTGTTGTATCCGCATATTTACTGAGCTTTGGTAAAGTAACCGATTGCGAAAAGGCTTTTAAAAATGCACACAGGCAAATTGTAAGACATAAACAAGCTAGTTTCATAAGTATAGTATTCTATAAAATTGAATTAAGTAAATAGTTTGGCATAGGTTTCGTAAACATATTTGATTTTATAGCCACATAAATTTTATACTTTTGCAGCCTATAAAAATATGGCTGAATTAATTCGTTTACCTAAAATGAGCGACACCATGGAAGAAGGTGTTATTGTGAAATGGAACGTAAAGGTTGGAGATACTGTAAAAACAGGAGATATACTTGCCGATGTGGAAACCGATAAGGCTACTATGGAGCTTGAAAATTTTGTAAAAGGAACTGTTTTACACTTAAAAGCAAAAGAGGGTGAAGCCACGCCAGTGGACAGTGTAATAGCTGTTATTGGTCAGGCCGGAGAAGATTTTACAGCATTGCTTGATGGAGCAGGTGCAACTTCTAAGGTAGCAGAAGCTTCAAAAAAAGAGGCAGTACCTGTAGCAGAGGATAAAACTGCAGAAGTTTCTCAAACTGCAATTAACTCAAGTGATGAAAGAGTAAAAGCAAGTCCATTGGCTAAGAAGTTAGCCGAGGATAAAGGCATAAACATAAGTAATGTTTCAGGTAGTGGGGATAATGGCCGAATTGTAAAACGAGATGTAGAGAATTTTACACCTGTTGCTCAATCAAATTCTACTTCAAACGCCTCAGGTTGGGTAGAAAGCTTTGATGAAGTTAATGTTTCGCAAATGCGCAAAACAATTGCCGGTCGTTTGGCTGAGAGTAAATTTACTGCACCACATTTTTATTTAACCATGGAAATTAACATGGATAAAGCCATGGAAGCTCGTGAAAAAATGAATGAGTATGCCGATGTTAAAATATCAGTGAATGATATGGTAGTAAAAGCTTCAGCAGTTGCTTTACAAAAACATCCAACCGTTAACTCATCGTGGTTAGGAACAAAAATTCGCTACAATCACCACATTCATATTGGGGTGGCTATGGCTGTGGAAGACGGATTATTAGTGCCTGTGGTAAGATTTGTAAATCATAAAAACCTTTCTGCCATTAGCAGTGAAATAAAAGCTTACGGAATAAAAGCAAAAGATAAAAAACTTCAACCCGCCGACTGGCAAGGAAATACATTTACTATAAGCAACCTTGGTATGTTTGGAATTGAAGAATTCACAGCAATCATAAATCCTCCGGATGCTTGTATATTAGCAGTTGGTGGGGTAAAAGATACAGTAGGAGTGGTAAATGGAGAAATAAAAGCTATTAAAACTATGAAAATTACTCTTAGCTGCGACCACCGTGTGGTAGATGGAGTGGTAGGTTCAAAATTCTTAAATACTCTGAAAGAGCTTTTAGAAGAACCGGTTAAGCTTTTGGTATAATTTTTAAACCAAATTTAAAAGGTTAAAAAAACCTTGTAGATTTATAAATTCTCTAATGAAAACCATTATTCCTTCCGAAATATCGGTTCCTAAACTTCATCACTATTTATTGGGAGCAGTTGGTCCTCGACCCATAGCATTTGCAAGTACAATAGATAAGTACGGCAATCGCAATTTGGCGCCTTTTAGCTTTTTTAATGTTTTTAGTGCCAACCCACCGATTCTTATTTTTTCACCGGCCCGAAGCGGACGAACAGGGGAAACCAAACATACCCATGATAATGTAAAGGAAGTTCCGGAGGTTGTAATAAATGTGGTTAATTATTCAATGGTTCATCAGATGAGTTTGGCCAGCAGCCCCTATGCCAAAGGCGTGGATGAGTTTATTAAATCAGGATTTACACCTATTGAATCAGTCACTGTAAAACCTTGGCGTGTAAAAGAAAGCCCGGTTCAAATAGAGTGTGAGGTAATTGAGGTGAAAGAATTGGGAGATGCAGGAGCCGCAGGAAATCTTATTATTTGCAAAGTAAAATGCATCCATATTGATGAAACTGTTTTGGATGCCAATGAAGAAATTGACCAAACCAAGATAGATCAGGTAGCTCGCATGGGCGGAAACTGGTATTGCAGAGCTCATGGTTCAGCCTTGTTTGAAGTTCAAAAACCTTTAACCACAATAGGTATTGGGATAGATTCGCTTCCTGAGCACATACGCTATAGCAAAGTACTTACAGGAAATCATTTAGGTAGATTGGGTAATTTAGAACATTTTCCTACGGAAGAAAAAATTGCCGAGGTAAAGAACTCTATTGAAACCAATCAGGGTAAAGAAGAGATGGCAATTGATTTCATCAACAATGGGGAAGTGGAAAAAGCCCTTTGCCTATTGCTATAAAAAAAGGCCACCCAAGGGCAGCCTTTACTATCTTTATAAATAATTTCTAAATCCTACCAATCATCCTCATCCACAAATACCGGCTCTTTACAGTATTTCTTTAAATCCCTTATCATCGCATTAATCTTCTTATCTGCTGATATTAAGATAGCATCATTACTTTTTGGGCTGATTGTAGATTTGCGATAAAATTCAAAATAAGTCCTGATTTCTTTATCTTCTCCTGGTGGTGGATCTACCACGTGAACAAGGTTGTTTATTTTATATCTGTAACGTCCTTCCTTAAAACGAATTTCCATATCAAAAACTACTTTACCATTTTTAGCTTTTGAAAATTTATTAGCTTCTATGATTAAAGGAAACTCACCTTCCATCACAATTTTAAAATCTTTCTTGTCATCTTTTTTAATAACTTGTTTTTTGGTGCCTTTAAATTCATGCTTTATCCAGCGTTTAGCTCTCCAGTATAAAGAATCTGTTACAGCTTCTTCTTCATTAATAATTTCGGTATAGGTAACCAGTTCGGTTATCGTATCAAAAGGAACAACAAATCTTACATAGGGTTTCTTAACTGGTTGTGTGGCTTCACTGCTTTGTCCGGCTTCGTAAAAAGACGATGTGGTTTCCACCGCATATGGATCAATTACCGTTGAATCGGGCCCTGTGTAATCTTGGGCTACCGATACGGCAACACCTAAAAACATGGTAGCTATAAAAGCAATTGCCTTAGTGTATAATTTCATTGATTTGTTTTCGTGTGGGGTTAAACGTGCAAAAGTAAAATTAAGAGTTTGAATTTTATTGGGCCATAATACCATATTTATCCACTTTATAAATGTTAGTTTAGTAAAGTTTACATTGCTAATTTTGGCGTCTATATCAGCGTATGTTTCAAAAAAGTATTTCTTCATTAAGTGTTCTGTTTTTCTCAGCTATCCTGTTAATAACGTGCCAAAACGAAAAAAAATATGTTGGAACCCAAAAAAACTCAAAAATTTTTTCGGTTGAAGATCCTCATTCCTATTCTAATCCAAGTAAAATTAGGGTTACACATATGGATTTAAACCTTGAAATTTTATGGAGTACCCATATTTTAAAAGGTTTTGTTACGGTAACATTGGATAAAAATGAAAACGCCGACACGCTTATTCTAGACACCCGTCAACTTAAAATTTCGGCAGTTCAAAATATTTCAGGTAAAGCGTTAAACTATTGGCTGGGTGATAGTAAAGCTATTTTTGGCGCCCCTTTGTATATTGTTTTAGGCAAGGATGATAAAAAAGTAAAAATAGTTTATGAGACAATTGCCAATGCTGCAGCTTTGCAATGGGTAAGCCCGCCACAAACGCATGATAAAAAGGAAGAGTTTCTGTATAGCCAAAGTCAGGCAATATTGGCCAGAAGTTGGGTTCCTTGCCAAGATGCACCGGCCGTAAAATTTACCTATACAGCCAAAATAAAAACCAAGCCCGGTTATTTGGCATTAATGAGTGCTACAAATCCCCAAGAGGTTAATGAATCGGGGATATATACTTTTGAAATGGATCAGCCAATTTCGTCCTATTTGTTAGCACTTAGCTCAGGTGAAATTAGTTTTAAAGCGTTGGGAAATAATTGCGGAATATATGCCGAACCGGGTATGCTTGAAAAAGCTGCATGGGAATTTGCAGACATGCAAAAAATGATAGATGAGGCCGGAAAGCTTTACGGGACCTATATGTGGAAACGCTATGACGTATTGGTTTTGCCTCCAAGTTTTCCATTTGGTGGAATGGAAAATCCACGATTAACATTTGCTACTCCCACAGTTATTACAGGAGATAGAAGTCAGGTTTCATTGATAGCTCATGAGCTGGCCCATAGTTGGAGTGGTAATTTGGTAACTAATGCTACATGGAATGATTTTTGGCTTAATGAAGGATTTACCAATTATTTTGAGCAACGCATTATGGAAAAACTGTATGGTAAACCGTATGACGAAATGCGACAGGTATTGGCATGGAATGATTTAGAAAAAACGATAGCGGAAATGAAGGCCGATGGATTATTGGGCGATACAAAACTTAAACTCAACCTAAAAGGCCGAGACCCGGATGATGGACTGAGTGATGTAGCTTATGATAAAGGGCGTTTCTTTTTATGCCATCTCGAAAAAATTGTGGGAAAGAAGAATTGGGACGATTTTTTAAACAAATATTTTAAGGCAAATGCTTTTAGTTATAACAATACCGAGGATTTTTTGAAATATTTAAACCAAGAACTTTTGGATAAAAACCCTGAGTGGAAACGACTTGCCAATGCCTCGGAATGGATGTATGGTGAAGGATTGCCAAAGGATGCTGTAAAACCGGTTTCTAGGGAACTTGACAAAGTAGATTTATTGATTACAAATTATTTAAATGGAACATTAAAGATTGATAGGTTGGATACCAGTGGGTTTACCTCACACCATTGGCAGTATTTTATCCGACAATTAGGCAAAAAATTAGTACCAGAAAACAGCATGAATTCTATAAAAATAGTTATTGAATTAAATAGTATTTACATTTTAACCGAGATTGACAAGCAATATAAATTTTCCAATAGGGGTAATGCTGAAATTTGTTGCGATTGGTTTACCTTATCAGTAAAAGTGGGATACACCCAAAATAGGCCGCAAACTGAAAAATTTCTTGTTTCGATAGGCCGCCGAAAATTTTTGATGCCAATTTATGAGGCATTGGTAAAAACACCGGAAGGGAAAATTTCGGCAAAACAAGTTTTTGAAAAGGCAAAAATAGGATACCATTCCGTGTCAGCTATTTCGGTAGAAGAGGTGTTGAAGTGAATTTATCCATTGCCATATGACAACGGCAATAAATTTAGACAAACGTTTATAACCTCAAAGTTCTCAGTATTGTTTGCATTGTAACTTTGACAGCTTCAAGTTATGGTGAAAAGGCTTCTTATTTTAACAATCATTTTTTTGAGTTGCTCTGCAATGACGTTGATTTATTTTACCAAAAATGATTCAAACAAGCAGGAAGAAAAACCTGCACTAATTGAGCAGGTAAAACCAATCTTTAAACCCTATCCCAAAAACTTTTTTGCCTGGCCAATTAAAGGAAATATTGATTTGGCAGGAAATTTTGGAGAATTACGAACCAATCATTTTCATTCGGGTATTGATATTAGAACAGGTGAAGGTAAAACGGGAATACCGGTTTATGCGGCAGGTGATGGCTACATTGGTAGGATAAATATTTCGGCTAAAGGATATGGGAAAGCTTTATACATTGTCCATCCAAACGGTTATACTACAGTTTACGGCCACTTAATGGGTTTTAATTCAGCAATTGCCGGTTATATTGAAAAGGAACATTACTCAAAAAAGGCTTTTGAAATTGAAGCACAACCTGAAGCAGATTTTTTAAAGGTTAAAAAAGGTGATTTGATTGCTTATTCAGGAAATACGGGCGGTTCAGCCGGTCCGCATTTGCATTTTGAAATAAGAGATAGCGAAACGGGTAATGCGTTAAATCCGCTTTTATGTGGTCTTATTTTAGAAGATAATACAAAACCCAAAATTAATTCTATTACCGTTTACGGCCTTGATAATACCAACCGATTGGAAACCGGAACGTATCGCTTTTCTCAATTTAGCAGAGTTGGAAATTCAATAGCAAATTCACAGGTAAATTTGAAACCCGGAGTCTATGCTTTTGGAGCCTCTTGGATTGATTATTTGAGACCCGGAGGTTTTAGAATGGGGATTCCATACGCAAAATTATATATTAATGGAAAATTGGTTTTTGAACAAAAAATTGAGCAAATCCCTTTTGCCGACTGGCGACTTATGAATTGCCACCTCGACCATCCGGTGCTGGAAGAAAAAGATTTAAAAATTGTAAAGCTTTTTGTAGATGATGGAAATTCGTTAAAATTTTATCCCAATTTGGTAAAACAAGGAAAATTAATAGTAGAAGAGAATAAGCAATACCAAGTAAAATTGGTTATCAGCGATTTTCCGGGTCATAAAGATTCATTAAAATTTACGGTAAATGGTATGGGAGAAACGGCATCAATCCCCGAACGCATTTTTGTAAAAGAAACTCCCTTAGAATATCAAAAGAAACTGTTTTATCCAAATGATGTAAATCAAATAGAGGTAACTGCCGCGGAAGCTACCTTAAAAATTGAAATTCCAAAAGGGGTATTATATGATACGGTATTATTTAGAACGGGGCCAACTGCCAAACGAATAAATGCTAATACTGTTTGGGATATAATGAGCAGTGCCATTCCTGTTAACGATTCGTTTTCTGTAGCTTTTAAACCGAGTGACCCAATCTCAAATCTAGAAAAGTATGTGATAATTAGGCTGACAAGAGCAGGAGGAAAAAAGCCGGAAAAAACGGTTTGGCAAGGCGGATATTTAAGTGCCAAAGCAAAAATGCTTGGGCAATTTTATTACGATGTGGATGAAACAAGCCCGGTTATTTCAGGTGTAAAAATCAACGGAAGAAGATTCTCAGGCAAGGTGACGGATGCAATGAGTGGGATAAAAGAAATTACAACCACCGTGAACGACCGATGGATTTTGACCGATTATGAACCAAAATCGGATTTTATATCGGGGAAAATACCCGATTTTATTGCTCCCGGAAAGTATGTTTTTAAAATAACGGTGACTGATAATTGTGGAAATACCAAAGAATTTTCTCAAACTATTATTCTTTAAAACTGTTTAAAAAAGGTATATGACAAACTTAAAAATTGGCGACAAAGCCCCCGCATTTAAAACCATAAACCAAAATGGTGAAACCGTTGAATTAAAAGACTGGAGTGGTAAAAAAATAGTGCTTTATTTTTACCCTAAAGATGATACACCCGGTTGCACTGCCGAGGCTTGCAGCTTGCGGGATAATTATAATTCCCTATTAGCCAAGGGATATACCATCTATGGAATTAGCCCTGATGGAACCAAAAAACATTTAAAATTTATTGAAAAATACGAATTGCCATTTGATTTGCTTACTGATGAAGACCATGCTGTGGCCGAAGCCTTTGGGACATGGGTAGAAAAAAGCATGTATGGCCGAAAATATATGGGTATGGCTCGTATCACATTTATCATAGATAATGGAACTATTACCGATATCATTGAAAAAGTGGATACTAAAAACCATGCAGAGCAGTTGTTAAACTAAGCGATTGATTAAATCGTTTGAATCCGATAAAAATGAGTTTGAAATTAATTGATAATTACGATAAAAATGGGAATTTATTAAGCCCCTTATTGCCCGACCACATTAAAAATTTCTTGATTGATATTGATGGAACGGTATCAGAAGATGTGCCCAATGAAGAGCCCGAAAGAATGCTCACCTGCGATGAAATTCCGGGAGCAAAGGAGTATGTAAACAAATGGTACGATGAAGGTCATATTATTACATTCTTTACCTCACGCCTTGAGGAACATCGTGCCAATACGGAACAATGGCTTAAAGAACACGGCTTTAAGTGGCATGGCATTATTTTTGGCAAACCTCGCGGAGGAAATTACCATTGGATTGATGACCGCTCGGTAAAAGCCACGCGTTTTGTTGGTAAATTTACAGATTTGGTTAAAGTTCAGAAAGAAGTAGAGGTTTTTGGGGAAGAGTAATACTGTTTGAAAAAATAAACTTTAATTCTTTCTGTATTCAGGTAATAAAGTAAACTCTGGTATTATGGCGTCAAATTGTGAATCATCCTCCTGTCTGTTAAAGGTATAATAACCTTTCATTCTGCCTGCATCCGTTTTTAATTGACAGTAGGATACATACTGGTAGGATTGGCCGGGTGAAAGAACAGGCTGCTCTCCTACAACTCCGTCTCCTTCTAAAATTCGTTTTTCCATAATGGCATCAAAAATTTCCCAATAGCGGCTTAGCAGCTGAACGGTATAGTCACTTTCGTTTTTTATCGTGATGCGATAGGAATATACATAGAAATCCAAATCAGGTTTTGATTGTTTTTCTTGAAAAAAAGTTTCAACCGAAATGCCGATGTTTTGGGTAATTGCTTTAACCATAATTACTAATTTTAATTGCCTTATAAATTAAGACCAGTCAAAATTATTTTAAAAGATTGATGATATCACTATCCATCGGATTTATTCTGCTGCTAAAATATCCAATTAATTGGCCGTTTTCATCCAGCATAAATTTGTTGAAATTCCAGTTAACCGAATAGTCGTTTACACCATTCAAAGTTTTGGAAGTTAACCACTTATAAATGGGATGCTGTTTGTCGCCTTTTACATCTATCTTGGTGGTTAAGGGAAAAGTAACAGCAAATTTTGAAGAGCAAAATGTTGCAATTTCTTCTTCCGTTCCGGGTTCTTGGCCGCCAAATTGATTGCAAGGGAATCCAATTATCACCAATTTATCCTTATAGGTTGTGTATAATTTTTCAAGGTCGGCATATTGTTTGGTAAAGCCACATTCAGATGCCACATTTACCAAAAGTATTTTTTTACCTTTAAAATCATTAAGGCACAATTTTTCTTTTGAATTTAATTTAAGAATGCATTGGTCCAAAATTGGTGAAACCTCATTACTAATTGGTATGTTAACGGTAGCAACCGGTTTTCGGGCCAATAAAAATTTCCAGATTCCAAAAACACCCAAAAGGGTAAGTACTAAAATTGAAAGTAATTTCATGTTCATTATTAAACTGTTTAGATGTTAAATTGTTTTTTTTTACTATTAAATAGTATCATTCTAAGGAACGAAGCATCTTTAGATTCCTCCTTCTTAGGAATGACAGAAATAATAACTAATTTCAAAATTCGTCTTTAATTTCGCCACAAATGCAATTATACTTTAAAAAATATGGAACCGAAGGGAAAATAATACTCATACTTCATGGATTATTTGGAATGAGTGACAATTGGCATAACATAGCCCGCAAACTTTCGGAAACCAATACGGCGTATACTTTAGACCTAAGAAATCATGGGCAATCACCCCATTCGCCAATAATGAATTATAGTGTAATGGCTGATGATGTTTGGGACTTTATGAATGATGAAAAAATCAGTGAAGCTATAGTCATTGGCCACTCCATGGGAGGGAAAACGGCTATGGCTTTTGCCAATAAATATCCTGAGAAAACCGAAAAGTTAATCGTAGTAGATATAGCACCCAAAGCCTATAAACCAGGGCATATTATCTATTTTGATGCTATGAAATCAATAAATTTTAAAGCATCAGGACGAAAGGAAATTGAAGATCAATTGGCTAAAAATATAACCAACCAGAGTGAAATGCTATTTTTACTAAAAAACCTGTATCGAAAGGAGAATGGTGAATATGGGTTAAAACTGAATTTAGAAGCTATTGAAGCTAATTATGAAGCCATAATAGCAGAAGTTATTTTAGATAAACCAACGTCTATACCAACGCTTTTTATCAAAGGAGAAAAGTCTAATTATATTATAGATGCAGACTTCAAAGCCATAACTCAGAATTATTTAAATATTAGTTTTGCAACAGTCGCAAATGCAGGTCATTGGGTTCATGCTGAAAATCCTGAAGGTTTTTTAGCCGTTGTAAATGAATTTTTAAGTCAAAATTAATTCGCGTCCATATTTTAAAGGGTTATGTAATTTATAAGTTTTAATATTGCTATTGATTAAATGGATTTTTTAAAAAAGGGGATTTTGAGTTTGGTAATGGTGCTTTCAGCCATTGCTTCTTTTTCGCAAACAGTAATAAAAGGAAAAATATCAGATGCGGAAACCGGTGAGGCTTTGCCTTATGTAACGGTTGTACTGGTTGGAACTACTTTGGGCACCACTACTGATTTTGAAGGGTTTTATGAACTTAAAATAGACAAACGGGTAGATAGCATTGTTGCTAAATCTGTTGGATATGTTCGAACCGCCAAGAAAGTAAAGGCTGGAATTACACAGGAAATAAACTTTGCACTGGAAACAAATACCAATAGCCTGAATGAAATTGTTATAAAACCGGGCGTAAACAAAGCCATTGTAATTATTAAAAAAGTTCAGGATAACCGCAAAAAATACAACATTGAAAAGTTGGAGCATTATGAATATGAAAGCTTTACCAAGGTGCAAATAGCGGTTGATAATATTACGGATAAGTTTAAAAAAAAGAAGCTCTATAAAACGATGGAATCACTTTTTGATACCATTAGCAGCCTTAAAGCCGATACCAACGCTATTCCGGTTTTACCTGTTTTTGTGTCAGAAACCTTAAGTGATTTTTACTACAACAAAAACCCATACCGAACCAAGGAGGTAATAAAGGCTAATAGGATAAAAGGAGTTGGAGTAGGGGAAGATAGCTATGTGGCGCAGGTTTTAGGGTCATCCTTTCAGCAATACAATTTTTATGAAAACAACCTGTATTTATTTGATAAAGATTTTATTTCACCCATATCCGGCCTATCGCTCAATTACTATAATTATGCTTTAATGGATAGTATGATTATTGACGGCCATAAAACCTTTAAAATTATGGTTTGGCC
>CAMDGU010000063.1 GCA_945897885.1 Chitinophaga pinensis | reverse complement strand
CCACCTTTTTGATAGCCTATTACCATTTCAACCAACGATACGGCTGCTATGGCCATCCACATTATTTCTATAAATCGTCTCATATTTTATTTATTTTTTTTACCACGGAGGCACAGAGAACATAGAGAAAAGTTAAGAATACTCTTTGTTTCTCTCTGCACTCCATGCCTCCGTGCTATTTTTTTAATGTTCATCTACTGCCCCAAATGCATTATTTAATAGATACCCTGCCTTTTAAATTTTTAATTCGGTAGCGGGTAAAGTTTTGGTTCGACTCAAACCCGGTACCATACAGTATTTCATCGGGTGTTTTAACCTTTATAAAATTATCGGTATAAATTAATTCACGCCGTTGATCCCAAATTAGCTTTTCAGTTTCCAGTTCCTCAGCCCGTATATTTTTAACCTTTACATTATTGCGAACTTCAATAATTTTTCGGTTTTCATAGCTTATGGCATAATTGGCTGTTAGCGAGCTTTCAATTTCTCCGTTTCGGTTATAAAAATAGCCCTTTACACCCTTTTTCATTTCCATATACGGTTCGGCACTTTGCGGGTAGCGTTCCATTAAGGGAGAATACAATTTTGCTTTTAATACCCCCGAATCGGTGTAATTAATAGCTACATCGGTTGCCCTTTCTACTCCCAAACTGGTTATCATTTTATTTACCTTTTTTACCTTTTCAGCATCTTTTTGGCAGGAGGTGATTAGGAAGGTTGAGGTTAAGATTAAAGCTAAGGTTGAGGTTAAGGCTAAGGTTGAGGTTAAGTATTTAGAAAATACCTTTAATGAGATAGTGATATGTTTAAGTAGGCCCAACATTAGTTGAAAAGGCGTTTTTTAAACCAATCATCAGCCAAATTAAGCCCTAAGGTAAGTTTAAAAAAATCTTCCTGAATCAGATTATTACTAAGGGTTCCTCGTCTTATAAATTCACCGGTAAGAAATATGCGTGATGTAACTTTAAATTTGGTTCCATCTATTCCCTTGTAGCTTTTGGTAAAAGGAAAACCAAATCCTATGCTTAATCCGTTTTCAGCAATTTTGGTATTATACGCTGATATATAGCCATCATTATGATGAAAGCCGGCACTGTAACGAATGCTTTTAAAATACCTTCCAAATTTATTGGCCTTTATGGAACCATCAAATTCAGGTGTTGGGCATATAAAAAATCCCAATGAATAATTTTGATCATCTAATAATCCGCCATTGTCACCAAATATGTTGGAGTATTTACTCCACATGGTTTTGCCATAACCTGCAGTGGCTTGCCATTTTTCATGGTCGCCAATGGTGTATGAAACATTAAACGATTGAGGCAAACTTACCTTGGCACTTTGCCCTACTGTATTTATAAGGGTGTCTTTCAAAAACTCATCGCCTACAAATATTTCGGTGTAGGTGTAGGTAAATCTATCCCGTTCGCCTTTCAATTTTGTAGGGCTTGAAAAAACTAAACCCAAAACATGGCTCAACTTGGATTCAGGGGCACTATGCAATTGCAATCCCAAATCAAAATGACTTCCTTTTAAAAAAATATCATTGTTATCAGCATAACTTGTCATGAAGCGATTGCCCGGATAACGACGGCGTTGGGTTTCATTTAACTGTCCAAAAATATGCGAATAATTAACTCCTAAACTTAAATGCTTCCAAACCTGGGTTCCTATTCCAATATTCATTTTGGATAATCCGCCACTGCCTTCAAACTCATTTCTAACCGATACTCCGCCAGAATCTTTCACATTGATAATATTATACCCTACATCTGAGTAAGGCAATAATCCGAAGGCCAAACCACTTTTCCATTTTTTAAGCGGCACAGCTAAGGCTATGTAATTAAACCCGGCATTTGAGAAATCCTGATTAAACGTGTTTGTTTTCAATTTACCCAAATCCATAGTGGCCGACACATTAAAAGCACTGTACTTTAATGCCGAAAGTGAAGCCGGATTGGCAAAGGAATAATTGCTTTGGTAGCGGTATGAATAGCCGTTTCGTCCGTTGGCAGCATTATCAGCAAACCCATCATAATGCATTAATCCAACACCAAACAATGAATAAGGCGATCGTGTATTTTGCTGGCCAAAGGCCGATGTAATACTTAGTATAAAAAGCGTAAGTGTAATTAATCTAAAGTTGAGGCGCATTATATTTTAAAATTTCAAACAATCCCTTTAAAACCAAATTGGGTTCGGCAAATATCGTTCCTTTAAGCCTATCGGCAAAGTAACTGGAGTCTCCACCGGTCATTATTACTTGCATATTTTCATTATTTATCGAATAGGCATCTATAAATCCTTGCATTTCCAGAAGTGTGCCATACATTACCCCGCTTAATAAGGCTTGTTCGGTAGAATTTCCTGTTAATTGAAAATCCTTATTTTTTTCTATAAGGGGCAATTTTCCTGTAAACCGGTGTAACGCTTTAAATTTCATTTCTACACCGGGCGAAATACTGCCACCTAAATAATTTCCATCACCAGTTACAAAATCATATTTAATGGCGGTTCCTGCATCAATAACCAAACTACTTTGGTTTGGATGCAGTGCCCAGGCCCCAACTGTGGCTGCCAAACGGTCGTTGCCAAGTGTTTCAGGGGTTTCATATTTTTTAACTAATGGAACTTTGGTTTTAAAATCAAGCACTATCAAATTGGAAAAGTATTGGTAAAACGAACCCAAATCATCATTAGTTACACTCGAAATTATAACTGGCATAGTGGATGGTAAATTTTCACTCCATAATTTCAGACCATCTGTATCTTCAAACCGAAATACATTTTGCAAAGCACCGTTTTCAAAAACACCTGCTTTAATAGCTGTATTACCAATATCAATGCTTACTGTAGTAAAACTCAATCTCTTTATTGTTAAATGTTTTTAGTTCATTATCAATCTCAACACAAAGCTGCCCTGTAGCATTTATACCTTTTATTATTCCTTCCAGAGTTTTGTGTGCTATGCGAAAATACCGCTTTGTATCCAATCCAAATAATAGCCGTTCGTATTCTTCCTTTACATCTGTAAAATCTACATTCTTGAGTTTTGAAAGTTGAATATCCAGTTGTTCTACCAAGGTTATGAGCAAACTATCTAAATCGTAATATTTATTTGTAACCGTAAAAAAAGAACAGGCTTGAGGTAATTCATCCGGAAAAACTTCCTCATTTACATTGAGTCCAACGCCAATTACCGCATTTTTTATATACTCCCCTTGCAACATCGTTTCGATAAGTATGCCGGCTATTTTTTTCTCATTTACTAAAATATCATTCGGCCATTTTATAGTGGTATTATTTTTCAAAAAAATATTAACGCAGCTATTGACAGCTAAGGATACTAGCATATTTAGCTTTGGTAGTTCTGTGGCTTTCAGATGAATATTTTTGCAAATAATACTTGCCAATAAATTATTTCCTTCGGTTGAAAACCAAGTGTTTTGAGCTTGCCCCTTACCGGCCGATTGGTATCCGGCTTTAATAATATCGCCATTTTGAGCTTCCTCGTTTTTTAGCCGTTTCATGGCCAAACTATTGGTAGATTCTACACTACCAAATGTCAAAATCTTAATTTGCGAAAAAAAAGCGAGGGGCATTTAAGGTATTTTTACGACTTTTGCAGTTACAATATTAGATTAACAAAAGAACTAAATGCTAAAAAAAGCCGAATCAGGCAACATACTGGCCGAAATTGCTGTAAAAGGCATGCAGGAAAAAAAAGCCAAATCCATTGTAAAGATTGACCTTCGTAAATTAAATTTATCCGTTGCCGATTTTTTTGTCATTTGTCATGCTGAGTCTGACAAACAAATTGATGCCATAGCCGACTCTGTAGAAGATGAAATAAGAAATGCTACCGGAGAAAAACCCTTTAGCCGTGAGGGATTTCAGTTATCTGAATGGATTATTTTGGATTATGGCGATGTGGTAGTCCATATTTTTAACCGAGAAAAAAGAGGATACTATGACCTTGAGGATTTATGGAGTGATGGAATCCAAACACATTACGAAGACGAAAATTAATTTTTTTAAAGCTTTTTCAAAGCTTTAAAAAAATTAAAACCGATAATCAATTCCGTAGGAAAAAAGTTGCGGTATTCCTAAACTCAATTCAAAACCCACTCCTACCCTTTCCTTTATTTTATATTTATAACCCACTGCCAAGGATGGTAATATAGAGCCTGGGAAACTGGCACTAAGTTTATTATCCAAATCGGTATCGGTTACCGATGGTGAAATTTTCCAAAATACAGCACCAAATCTGGCACCAAGATAAAGGTCATTTTTTGCATCATTAATAAAATGATAATTGAATTTAAGACCAATATATCGGCGTTTGATGGCAATATCCATATTATTAAAACGTCGGGTCACTTCATTTGGGTTTTTAAAAATTAAGTAATCAATATCCATACCCATCTTTTGTGATGACCCAATAATTCCCAGCGACATATCCTTATTGAAAAAATAATCGTATCCCAATTGTATTGCCGGGGTAGACCTGCCATTATAGCCCAGTGAATCAGTATCCCACTTTAGTTTTCCATCTAACTTAAACAACAAGCCCCAAGTACTTGTGGAGCCATTAAAAATTATTTGATGATGCTTTACCACGTCTTCTTTGTCAAAGTTATATTGGGCAAAAGCTTGTGAACATAATGCTCCCAGAAAAATAAATACTATAAGTTTTTTCATAGCTCTAAATTTTAAAATGTGTAGCAACCACCAAATGAAAATAAGTGCGGTGAACTGGCATTTATTTCAAGATTTGCAGCAATTTGCGGTGTAAATTTAAAACGGAACCCGATTGGAATTAGCCCAATGGATGGTCTGTTTAATTGAGGAAGAAGTTCATCTTCTAATGAGGTTGCAAAAAGCGGATCAGACGAAGGAAGTTTATTGTTCCAAAATAATAAACCGGCTCGTAATCCTGAATAAATATCAATCTTTTCAGTGTTTTTAAAATGATATAAAAATTTACCGCCAATATAGGTACGGTTCATTTTTGCAACCTTATCGTGCATTTTGGTTGGATTTAGTGTGTCACCATACTCCCAATGAGAAATATTTATCTTCATCTGTTGAACGGAAAAGAAGAACCCAATGGTTACCTTGTTGGATAAAAAATAATCCAAGGTTCCTTGCACTGCCGGCTTAACACTTGTTGTATAGCTTATGGTTGCTGTATCACGCTCTAACGCCTCATAGGCAATACCAGACAAACTTATACCTGCATGAATTCCTGCAACAAGTTTCCCTTGTTCTTCAACGCGTTTTGGTTTTACTTTTTCTGTTGGTTTCTTCTTTTGAGCTATAGTTGTTATTGAAACTAACAAGCACAGAATTAATGCAATCTTCTTCATATGTTATTTTGTAAAAGGTTTAAAAATTTAATGGCCGCTTACCTGTGGCATCCAAAGCTGCCTCTTTCAAAGCTTCAGAAAATGTTGGGTGTGCATGACTAATTCTTCCAATATCCTCCGCACTTGCTCTATATTCCATCGCTACCACAGCTTCGCCAATTATATCAGCAGCTCGTGGCCCTATAATATGAACCCCTAAAATTTCATCCGTATCTGCATTAGCCAATACTTTTACCAATCCATCGGTATCAATGCTTGCAACCGCACGGCCGTTAGCTTTGTACGGAGCGGTTCCTACTTTATAATTTAAACCTGCGGCTTTCAGTTGTTCTTCGGTTTGCCCAACGGCAGCTACCTCAGGCCAGGTATAAACTACTCCGGGAATTAAATTATAATTGATATGTGGTTTTTGTCCGGCAATTACTTCAGCTACAAATACTCCTTCTTCTTCGGCTTTATGCGCTAACATTGCTCCCTGAATTACATCACCTATCGCATAAATTCCGGGTACGCTGGTTTGCAAATGAGCATCTACTGGAATTCGGCCTCGTTCATCTGTGGCAAGTCCGGCATTTTCTAATCCTAAATTTTCGGTATAAGGTTTTCTGCCAACGGCTACTAAACAATAATCGCCTTCCAGTGAAATATCTTCTCCTTTTGAATTTTCAGCAATCACCGTTACAGTTTTGCCTTTGGCTTTTACCAATTTTACTTTGTGTTTGAAGTAATAATCAAAGCCCAATTTTTTCAAGCTTTTTTGAAGTTCCTTGCCCATGGTTCTGTCCATGGTTGGAACCAATCCCTCCATAAATTCAACGACTGATATTTTTGAACCCAAACGGGCATACACTGAACCTAATTCTAATCCAATAACACCACCACCAATTACAATTAAATGCTTTGGAATTTCAGTTAAATTTAAGGCTTCGGTACTAGTGATGATTCGTTTATAATCAATTTCAAGCCCGGGTAAAATGGAAGGTTTACTACCAGTAGCTATAATGACATTTTTTGATTCGATGGTTTTCTCACCTTCATCAGAAACAACTTTAATTGTATTCTTATTTACAAATGAACCATGACCTGTAAACACATCAATCTTGTATTTTTTCATGAGGTAGGTAATGCCGCCGTTCATTTGCTGAACTACGCCATTTTTACGGTTTATCATTTGGCCAAGGTCAATTTCCAAACCTTTTACTTTTATCCCATGAACTTCAAATTTATGGGCTGCATTATGGTAATGCTCGCTGCTGTCAAGCAAGGCTTTGGATGGAATACATCCCACGTTTAAACACGTGCCACCTAAAACAGGATAGCGTTCAATAATGGCAGTTTTAAATCCTAATTGTGAAGCTCGGATGGCTGCTATGTAGCCCCCAGGGCCACTTCCTATAACGGTTACGTCGTACATTATTAATAGTGTTTATTTTTTTATTGTTAATGTTTTTTCTCGGTTGGTTTTGTCATGACGAGGCACGAGGCATCTCTATATTCCTCCTATCATCGGAATGACAAATAAATTTTAAATCTATTTCAAAATCTCCTGCTGCTTATCAAGCTTAATACCAACACTCACTATTTCTTTCAAAACAGTATCTCGCATGTATTGTTCAAGTTCAAAAGTGTATTTTCCTGCTTTATTAAATACTTTGTCTTTTTGTGCCGGAATTCTAAAACTGACAATATGCCCCAAACTATGCCCAACCCATTTGCCTCTGTGGTCGGCCAAAGTCAGCATGATTGGGTCGTTTGATTTGTTTCCGGCAGGGTCAGTAATATTTAGTTTCAGGTATAAATTGCTGTACTTATAATCATTGGTAACCCTTAGATTGATTGATAAATTATAGTAATAATTGGTATCCGAAATTTCGACAGGTATAACAACCGGCTTGGATTTTTGCCATTGGGTTTGTTCCAGATTTTTCCAATTATCAATAACCGGAACCACGGTGCAACCCGCTAAAAATACTAGGAGAAATGTGGAATAAATGAACTTCAAATGCTTGAAATATTGGGTGGCAAAATTACAATAAGGATTTTAATTATTTGGCAGGTTGTTTTGACGGAAAACATCTCACTTATTTTTTATAAACCTATAGCTTGCTCCAACATTAACACAGAAATAAGCCATACGAACATTCTCCATACCACCAGTAAATCCAAAGTGAGATGATGTTTGCGGTGTTTGATAAGATGATGAAAGGTCTTTTAATAATTTGGCCTCAATATTTAAAAATGTTTTCTTCTTAATTTTAAATTGAAACCCCGTATTAAAATAACTTCCTATTTGAAAAAGAGTAGGCTTAATATATTTCGTACTTTTCTGATTAAAATTAGCACTAAAAAAAAGACCTCCTCCACCATAAACAATATAATTATGACCAATACAAAAATTTAAGGTAAATGGTATCATTAGTTTTTTTGATTGAAAACCGTTGTAATATTTGTTAGATTGAAAACTACCATCTGGGCCTATTTCCATAAAATAAGTATCACCTTGCAAATACTCTACCCCTGCGTTTAATGTAAATAATGCCTTAACAGGGCTGTACTTATACTTTGCTTCAATTGAAAAATTATTAAAATTAGCTGGAAACACACTAATACTTGCTTGTATTTCTCTTTTTTGAGCAAAAAGAAATTTTGTTACAAGCACCAATAAAAAGCATAGAAGAAGCCTTTTCATTTGTATCACAAAGTAACATAATACAAATGAATAGTAAGGCTAATAACCTAATTAATCCCCAGCTTCTTTTTTAAGTCGGCTGGCAGGGCATCTTTATGAATCATGATGTCCATAGTTTTGTATTTTACAAAGGCTTCGGAAGCAAACAAGTACCCATCACAATCATTGTTTTTAGTGCCCCATGAGTTTTTTACATGGTAATATACTTTACCTGTTTGGTCTTTAAAAATTCCTGTAATATGCATTCCGTGGTCATCTGTTGTTGAATAATTATCAAAAGCTTCCTGACGATTTTGTTGAGTTATTTCTTTTTCCTTGCAAGGCGCATCAAATGGAGTTCCTGTTTTATCAGCCCCTGCATTATTAAATTGCTTATTGTCTTCACCCTTTTTGGCTACGGTTGTTTCATCTTCAGGCACTATGGCCAATCCATTTTTAAATGAAAATCCTTTTTCGGAAACATCGGTAGCCCAAGCCACGGTATACCCTTTAGAAATGGCATTATTTACCACAGCCATCATATCATCCAATGGCACGTTAAACACAGGTTGTGCAGCCCAGTTATCTTCCACTTCTAAAATAAATGGCTGGTAAAAAGGATGATGGGTATAAGAACTAATTGCCACATAATCCTCCATTTTTAATCCCAAACTGTTGGCATACTCTTTTGGTGTATATTTTTTTCCTTGATAGGTAAACGACTCAGGAACTGCTCCTAAATAGGCATCTACCACCGAGGTGTAAGCTTTTTTCCAGCTTGTAGTCAAGGTTTTTTGTGGATTATCAGTTACTGTTTTTACAATCGCTGTCAACATAGCTTCTAATTCTGAATGGTTATGTTTTTCGCCACCACCATAGTTTTTACCATTGTAAACTTCTTCAGGCACAATTCCATAATTTTTTAAAACATAAGGAATATCCCAAAAACCACCACCTTGGCCAAAATTAGATTTGCCATGCATTCTAACATACTTATCCGCTTTATCAATATAGGACTGGCGAACCACAAACATTTCACTCAAATTTTGAGTTCCTTTTCCCATGCGTAAAAGTTCGGACTCAAAATAAGAAAGGGCTGAAAAACTCCAGCAAGTTCCGGTATTGTTTTGATCCTGAACAGGCGTGGCATCAAGGTTGTTAACCTTTGTAAACAAATATCCTCCACCTTTTTTATTTCGGATGGTATCCTGAGATTTGGCGGTAAAACCCAAAAATAAAACGGCAGTAATGATTAAGTAGAGATTCTTTTTCATGTGTTATAATTTAAGGGAGCAAACTTAAACTTATTTTAGAATTATGTTCTAATTAACCACAATATTGCTCCTTAGGAGCTACCTATTTATAACCAATACAACTCTTATTTTTTGCACCATAGGTGCTACCCTATCTGCCCCCTCCTTTTGCGGGTAGCTCCTAGGGAGCAAAGGTTTATGGTTATTACTTTTCTACAAATAGGTAGTTCGTACAGAACATTTTTAAAACAAATTCTACTCTTTTACACTAACCCACAACTTTTGTATTTTCGACGGACAAGAAAATGAAATGGATAAAATGATTTGGTGGCTTTGTTGTACTTTTGATTTTTAAAATAATCAACAGTAAAATTGCTTACAGAAACTGCCGAAATCGCACAAATAAAAACCTCGCTCCTAACCGACTCGTATGGCAGAGTGCATGATTATTTGCGTATTTCATTAACTGACCGTTGCAATTTACGCTGCACCTATTGCATGCCAAGTGAGGATATGCAATTTGCGCTACACTCAACTTTAATGACGGCTGATGAAATTTATTCTATTGCCAAAACCTTTGTAAAGCTTGGGGTAAAAAAAATACGATTAACCGGTGGTGAACCCCTAGTGAGAAAGGATGCCCGTAAAATTATTGAATTACTAAGTGAATTACCTGTAGAACTTACCCTTACCACAAACGCTACCAAGACCAATGATTTTATTGAAGATTTTAATAAAGCCGGAATAAAATCGGTGAATGTTAGTTTGGACACGTTTGATAAAGAGAAGTTTTTTGCCATTACCCGCCGAAATGATTTTGATACAGTGTTGGAAAATATTCATCAGCTTATTGCAAACAACTTCCATGTAAAACTTAATTTGGTGGCTATGGAAGGAGTGAATGATGGTGAATTAATAGACTTTGTTAAGTTCACAAAAAACCATCCGGTTCATGTTCGGTTTATTGAGTTTATGCCTTTCCCGGGTAACGACTGGAAACGCGAAAAGGTTTTTACTTACATTGAGATGCTTGAGAGAATTCGGGAGAATTTTGAAGTTGAGAAACTTTATGACGAGAAAAATTCCACTGCTAAAAAATATAAAGTTTCAGGTCACGCTGGAACCTTTGCTTTCATCAATACAGTAACCCTTCCTTTCTGTGGCGATTGCAACCGCCTTAGACTTACCGCAGATGGAAAAATAAAAAATTGTTTATTCTCCAAAGGTGAAATTGATTTACTTACACCTTATAGAAATGGCGGAGAAATTGAAGAATTAATTTTTAAATCTTTAAAGGATAAAAAAGAACAAACTGGTGGTCAGGATTTTTCGGTTCCTACTAAAAACCGCAGCATGATTGCTATTGGAGGATAAATTTTTAATTGTAACAAGTTTTAGGTCACAACATTATTCATGTCCTACCTCAGCCATTATTTTAAAAACATGAAGCACAAAAGGAAACAGGGCGTCCATGTATTCTTTGGCGGCTCCCGATGAACCGGGAAAAGTAAGAATTAGAGATTTATTTTTCATCCCTGCCACACCACGTGAAAGCATGGAATATGGCATTCGTTCCATTCCATAATTGCGCGCAGCTTCCATAATTCCAGGAATTTCTCTGTCTAATAAAGGAAGAATTGTATCAGGTGTAACATCACGGGATGAAAGACCTGTGCCCCCTGTAAAAATAATAATATCGATTCCATCTCCGGAATAGGATTCTGCCTTTTCGGTTATTGCATTTGGTTCGTCAGCAATAACGTCATAATGGTTAATCATAATCCCACAATCCTCCAATTTTTTAATAATAATTTTTCCGGATTTATCTTCTTTGATTCTGGCAGAAACTGAATCAGAACAAACGATAACAGCAGCTTTCAGTTCATTATTAAGCAACCCTTTGAAATCCGATTTACCACCCTTTTTCTCAACCAAACGAATGGCACGAATTTCAACACCTTTATCGATGGGCTTTAGCATATCATACATGGTTAAGGCCGCAACCGAAGCTCCATGCATGGCTTCTACTTCCACTCCGGTTTTGTAAATCGTTTTTACTTCCACCAAAATTTTAATCTCAAAATTTGTAATTTCTGAATTAACCGACGTGGATTCAATTGGCATGGGATGGCAATCAGGTATTACATCGCTGGTTTTCTTGACAGCCAGTAAGGCAGCAGCCTTTGCCATGGTGAATACATCGCCTTTAGGAACCGTTCCGTTTATTACAGCTTCAATGGTTTCTTTTTTACTCACCTTTACTATTGCCTGGGCTAAGGCTATGCGAAGAGTTGATATTTTATGGGTTATGTCGTTCATAATTTTTTAACACGGAGGCACGGAGAACACAAATAAGCACGGAGTTTATTTATTAATCTCAGTGCCCTCTGTGCCTCCGTGGTTAGTTTTTTATTAAGTATTTTCTTTCCATTGGTGGCTCTCATCTTCAAAAATCTCCTTTCCAAAAATAGGCACTTCTTTTTTTATCAGGTTTACCATTTCCTCACAGGCATCAAAAGCCGCCTGGCGATGGGGGGAGGAAACAAATACAAAAAAGCAAATTTCACCGGTAGTGACTTTTCCAAGGCTATGTTTTAAATGAGCGCAAGTTAAGTTGTGTTTCACAATGCAATTTTCCCTTATGCGTTCCATTTCCTTTTCAGCCATTTCGGTGTAGGCTGAATAATCAATTGCTGCCACAGTCTTTCCATCAATTACATCCGCCCTTACCTGTCCCATAAAAATTTGATGGGCACCTATACCTTTCTTGCGGCTATGACTGGCAATGCTATCTGCAATATTCTGAGGGCTTATGGGGCCTTCAGAAAAAAA
>CAMDGU010000062.1 GCA_945897885.1 Chitinophaga pinensis | reverse complement strand
GACCTATATAAAAAGTAACAGAGGTATAATTGCCCTTTGGGATATTATCAATTGTTATAAAATTAGTTTCAGGTTTTTGTGCATTAATATAGAACACAGCATTGGTTGAATAGGATGAACCATCCGATTTATTAAAGGCAATATTTGAATTATAATACTCCAAATGTGTTAAGCCATACTTATTTCCCGCCGCATTAGTATAGGTTATGGTGTCAAATCTCAATGGCTCTGAGTTAACTACATAATTTACTGAAAACTTTACCGAACCAAGATTAGGCTCTATTGGGTCGTCTTGACATGAAAACAACCCGAAAATTATTCCAAAAACCACTAATACCGTGCCCTTCATAAGTATATATTTTATTACTCAAAGTTACTTCATGACAAATCTAAAATAAATGATTTATATCATGATTTGGGTAATAAAGCGATAAGCAAAATCAAACTGCTTAAAATGCGATTATATAAATTGTTATTTTTACACCTTATATGCGCCAAAGAAAATATTTGGAAATAATGATTCATTTTTTTTCATGGATTATCTATATCTCTTTACCATTTTTTATTTCACCCGAATCTGGCCCTATAATTAAACCCAATACGTTATTTCTTAAAATTCATTTCCTTGGAAGTTTACTTTCTATTTTAATATTTTATTCAAATTACTTGTGGGCTATACCCATTTTACTTTTTAACAAAAAAAAACTAGGCTACCTTATTTTTTTATCATTACTCTTAACTTTGTCTTTAGTAATAGGTAATTTCTTCATTTCGCTTATAGCCTCCTATCATCCTTATTTTGATAAGCATCCCGGCTTTTATTTAGGGTTTTATCTTCGCTTATTTTTTGTGTTTAGTATTTCTTGGGCACTTCAATTATTTAAAAGGTTTAAAAAAATTGAGACCAAGACAAATGATGCTGAGCTATCCTCCCTTAAGGCACAAATAAATCCCCATTTTTTGTTTAATACACTTAATGGTATTTATGCTCAAGCTATTACCAAATCTGAACATACAGCAGATAGTATTCAAAAACTATCTTCCATCATGCGTTATGTTATTACAGAAACCAATCAACAATGGGTATCGATAGAAAAAGAAATAAACTATATTTCCAATTACATTGAACTTCAAAAATTAAGATTAACTGATAAAACGCGAGTAAACTTTACGATAGACGGAAACATTGAAAAACAGAAAATAGCACCATTAATTCTAATATGTTTTATTGAAAATGCCTTTAAATATGGGGTTAGCAATGAAATCGACACTTCAATTTCAGTCTTCTTGATTGTTTTGGATGATGAATTAAAACTTGTGGTAGAAAATGAAAAAATACCTTTTAAAAACAATTCAATCGAATCGGACAAAATAGGTTTAACAAATACAATAAAACGCTTGGATTTATTACATAGGAATATATATACTTTATCTATTGAGGATGATGAAACAAAATATAAGATTAACCTTAAAATACCATTAAAGTGATTCGTTGTATTGCTATAGATGACGAACCAATGGCTTTGGAAATTATTAAAGCTTTTTGTGACAAAATTCCTTTTATCGAATTATCACACACCTTTACACAGGTTTCTGCCGCCAAAAAACATTTAAAATCTTTTCCGGTTGATTTAATTTTTTTGGATATCCAAATGCCTGACCTTAATGGAATTGATTTTTACAAAAACTTTAAGAAAAACGCTATGGTAATTTTCACTACCGCATACAGCCAGTATGCAGTAAATGCCTTTAATGTTAATGCTGTTGACTATTTATTAAAACCTTTTGATTTTATTAGGTTTGAAGAAGCCTGCAACAAAACAAAAGACTATTTTGATTTTTCAAAATCAAGAAATTCTGTTGAATCAAATTCACTTTATATTCGTTCCGATTATGCCCTTGTAAAAATATCTTTTTCCGAAATTTTGTATCTAGAAACACTAGACGATTACATTAAAATTCATCAAATAGGAAAAAAACCAATACTAACATTGATGAGCATGAAAAAAATGCTGGAACAATTGCCTGACAATGAATTTATAAGAGTTCACCGTTCCTACATTGTTCCTTTAAATAAAATAGAATCCGTTAGGGCAAAATCAATTTCACTTGGAGTAACTGAAATACCCATTGGAACCAGCTACGAAAAAGAGTTTTTCAAAAAATACACCATTCAAAATTTCTAAACTCCGATACATTTCCTTCATTTCCCGATGCAATTTTAATTTTTATACTTTTCATTGCAAATTTGAGTTGTAATTTAAAACACAGCTCAATATGCATATCAATAAAAATATTGCCATTAGTGAAACCGGATTTGTTTTTAATCCATTAACAGGAGATTCATTTAGTACCAATCAGGTTGGTCAAGAAATTTTAAGAAAACTTCAGGGCGGCACCAATCAGGAGGAATTGTTAAAACATCTTACTGAAAAATTCAATATTGATAAAACAACTTTAGAAAAAGACATGACCGATTTTATGTTAATGCTAAATAGTTACCAAATACTGATGGATGATGAAAAAGCGTAAAATTACAGTTGGGGTAACCGGACTAAATAATATCGATTCGCCGGGTCCGGGCATTCCCGTAATACGAGCCCTAAAGGAAAGTGAATTGTTTGATATTAGAACAATTGGGCTAAGTTATGAAACACTGGAGCCGGGATTGTATATGCATGATTTGGTTGACAAATCCTATCAAATCCCAAATCCTTCAACGGGCACTTCCAGCTTATTGCAACGTTTAGAATATATTCATCGTCAAGAAAAATTGGATTTGATTATCCCAAATTTTGATGCCGAATTACACAATTTTATAAAATTGGCTCCACAGTTAAAATCAGATTATAACATAGCTACATTTTTACCTACACAGAAACAGTTTGAGGCTAGGCACAAATCGGTTTTATATGAATTTGGAGAACAAAACGAGGTAAAAGTACCTTTTGCTAAAATGATATTTTCTGCTTCCGAAATTTATACTTTGGGCGAGGAAATAACCTATCCATTGGTAGTTAAAGGAAAATACTACGATGCTTCTGTGGCAGCTACTCCTGAACAGGCTGTTAATTATTTCCATAAAATTTCAGCCAAATGGGGTTTGCCAATTATTATTCAAGAATTTATTTCAGGTAATGAGGTAAATGTAACTGCCATAGGTGATGGAAAGGGCAATTGCGTAGGTGCTGTACCAATGCGAAAACTGTATATAACTGATAAAGGTAAGGCATGGGCGGGTGTAGCTTTAGAAGATGACAAACTTATTGATATAGCCAAAAAAGTAATAAGCAACAGCAAGTGGCGCGGTGGTTGTGAATTGGAGTTTATTAAAACAAAAGAAGGTGAATACTATTTGCTAGAAATGAATCCACGTTTTCCAGCATGGGTATATTTAGCTGTAGGTTGCGGTCAAAATCACCCTGAAGCTTTGGTAAGATTAGCTTTAGGGGAGGATGTAAATCCTTATGAAAGTTATGAAGTAGGGAAAATGTTTATCAGATACAGTTTTGATCAAATTGTAAATATGAGCGAATTTGAAAAAATTTCAACCTTTGGTGAATTATAATTATTTATAAATAAAAAATTAAGAACATGACAAAATTATCATACGAAAGACCGGTTATAACCAAACTAAATACCGGCACCATGAACAAATTTGGCACCCGTACTGAGTATGCTCCGGTAACTCAAATAGATGGCGTGCCTGTAAAAAAATTAATTGCAGATTATGGCTCACCTTGTTTTGTAATATCAGAAAGAACAATTAGAGATACTTATAAAAATGCTGTACGAGCTTTTAAATCTCGCTATCCTAAAGTTCAATTTGCATGGAGTTATAAAACCAATTATTTAAATGCTGTATGCAATGTTTTTCACTCTGAAGGTTCATGGGCCGAGGTGGTTTCCATTTTTGAATATGAAAAAGCTTTAAAAAATGGTGTACCCGGAACCAAAATAATATTTAATGGACCAGATAAAACAGAAAGTGACCTGCGAACTGCCATTGAAAACAATTCAATGATTCATATTGACCACTTTGATGAACTTTACCAATTGTCCGAAATCCTTCAAGACTCAGGCAAAAAGGCAAGAGTTGCCATTCGTGTAAATATGGATACCGGTATTTACCCAATGTGGGATAGATTTGGATTTAATTACGAAGATGGCTCAGCTTGGAGTGCTATTAATAAAATATTTGCCCATCCTGAAATGGATTTTGTGGGCCTTCATTGCCATATTGGAACTTATATGCTTACAACTAATGCCTATTCGGTAGCAGCTGGCAAACTATGTGATTTGGCTTTTAACATTAAACAACGTTATAATAAAAACATTGAATATTTGGACTTAGGTGGAGGATTTGCTTCTGCAAATACCTTAAAAGGTTCCTATTTGCAAGGCGGTGATATTATCCCTTCGGTTGATGATTATGCAGAAGCTATTACTTCAACCATTTTAAATTATGGCTTTAAACCAGATGAACTTCCAACTTTATTTTTAGAGACCGGTCGTGCGCTAATTGATGATGCAGGATATCTTTTGGGTTCAGTTATAGCTATAAAACGATTGAGTGATGGCAGACGAGCAACCATAATGAATTTTGGAGTAAATCTTTTATTCACTGCATTTTGGTATAATCACCGCATCTCACCGGCTCAAGAAATTTCCGCTCAAACAGAGGATATGGTAATTTACGGACCGCTTTGTATGAACATTGATGTTGTGAGAGAAAACATAAATTTGCCTCTTTTAAATAAGGGTGATAATGTGGTAGTGCATAGAGTTGGAGCCTACAATATGACTCAATGGATGCAGTTTATACAAATGCGCCCAAAGGTGGTAATGATTGGAATGGATGGAACTCCGCATATTATTCGTGAGCATGAAACCTTAGATACCATGCTTCGTTATGAAAAAATGCCTGCCCATTTAAAAGAATTTAAATTATAAACTCATTGATTAAAGGCAAAACGATTTTATACTGGACCAACAGTATACTTAATAGCTATGCGCAGATATTTTTTTCATTAAATTCTGTGCTAGCCGCTATAATAATGCTTGTTACATTTATCGACCCTATGCTTGGCACGTGTGGGCTGGTGTCCATTATATTAACAAATAGTTTTGCCTACCTTCTTGGATTATCAAAAAACGCGGTAAGAGAAGGTGTGTATGGATTTAATGCGCTATTGCTTGGTTTGTCTTTAGGTTTTGAATATAAATTTAATCTGGCTTTTGGCTTGTTGCTGCTGAGCTCTGTGTTTATGCTATTGATTAATACAGTATGGTTAAGCACCGTTTTAGGAAAATATAATTTACCCTTCCTTGGACTGCCATTTTTATTCACTTATTGGCTGGTCTATTTAGCCTCAGGAGCTTTTTCATTTATTGAACTACAAGAGCAATACATCTATACAGCTAATTTTGAAGCCAAAGCTTCTCAATCACAGTTTTATGTTTGGGCCCATAGTCTTGATGGATTGCATATGCCTTTACTAATCAAAAGTTATTTTAAAACACTTTCTTCTACTTTTTTTCAAAATTCAATTTTAGCAGGAATTATTATTTCTGCTGGGTTACTTTATTTTTCACGCATTGCTTTTTCACTTTCAATAATTGGTTTTTTTAGTGCCTTCGGCGCCTTTTATTTGTTGGGTATTGACACCATTTTACTTACCGATTATTTAATTGGAAGTAATTTTATTTTTATGGCTATTGCAATTGGTTGCTTTTATTTGGTGCCCAATAAATGGAGTTACCTTAGCGTAATTCTTCTTACACCAATTTTGTGCATTTTGCTAATTGGATTCGGAAAAATACTCGCTGTTTTTCAACTTAAATCCTTTACACTCTCATTTAGCATAATCACTATTTTATTTTTATTCTTTGTACAACACCGTTGGTGGCAAAAATTTTTAAACCTGGTTTCACTCCAATATTATTCTGCCGAAAAAACTATTTATAAATATCTTTCAACTACTAAGAGGTTTCAAAATTCACATTTGGCCAAAATAGCTCTTCCTTTTTGGGGCGATTGGAAAGTAAGCCAGGGATATAATGGAAATTTAACACATTTGGGAGAATGGAGCAAGGCTTTAGATTTTGTAATAACCGACGAAAAAGATAATACTTATAAATTGCCGGGCAGTGAATGCAAGGATTATTATTGCTATGACAAACCGGTATTGTCACCATTTAATGGTTTTGTTTACGACATAATAAATTCAGTAGAGGAAAATCCTATAAATAATGTAGATTCAAAAAACAATTGGGGGAATACTCTAATTATTAATCACCAGAATGGTTTATTTTCTCAACTATCACACTTAAAAAAAGATAGTTTTAAAGTTGCAATCGGTGATTATGTTACAAAAGGAACCGTTTTGGCAACTTGTGGTAATTCTGGGCGATCGCCTGAACCACATCTCCATTTTCAATTACAGCTATCACCAGTTATTGGTGAAAAAACGTATGCTTACCCAATTGCTTATTATCTTAAAAAAACTGAAAAGAACATTTTCTTAAAAACATTTGAGACACCAAAGCAGGATGAGATTATAAGTAATATAGAAACAGCTGATTTGCTCATTAAAAGTTATGATTTTCAGCCGGGGAGAACCATTCGTTTAACAAATAACCATAAATTATCGAACAGTGCTGAATGGAAAGTATACACTGATGATTTGAACCGAACCTACATCTACTGCTCAAAAACAAAATCAACGCTTTGGTTTGCAAATGATGGAATCATGTTTTATTGCTATGATTTTGAAGGAAGTAAAAAATCACTTCTTTTTGATTTTTACCTAGCAAATTATAAAATATTACTTGGTTGCTATACCAATTTAGTAATTTCTGATAATTACCCGATTATTCATTTTAACAATGGAATTACTCGTTTCATTCAAGATTTTTTTGCACCTTTTATTTTATTTACCAAAGCCCATTACACATCAGAATGCATAGAAAGTGATAGCCCAAATTTTCCAAAGAAAATAAAATACAGAGCTGCAGCAAAATCTGATATTTTGTTTTTTAAGCTAAAGAAAAGAAATTTTGAAATGAACTTTGAAAATGAAAAAATGACTTCGTTCAGTATTTTAAGAAATAACAAAACCACAACCTACCTATGCGAAGTTTTTTAATTTTTTTAAGCTTTTATATTTCTGTAAAATCATTTGCTCAAAACCATTTGAGCTATAATTCGGTAGACAGTGCCAGTTATATTCAGTTCGTAAACCGGGATTACAAAAATCTATGGGTTACAGGGAAAAAAGCTTTAAAAAACGACATCGACTTTTATTACTTGAGAACTCGATTGGGCATCTCATACTTTGAAAATGATAATTACGAAAATGCCGTTGTTCATTTTACAAAAGCCCATGAAATGAATCCCACCGATTCACTTATTAAGGAATATTTATACCTATCATTGGTTTATACCAACCGATTAGAGGATGCCACTGATTTAGCAGTTACATTTACTGAAACCTTAAAAAAACATATTGGTTTTAAAAACAAAAATGTGAACGACCTTGCAGGTTCCTTTAAAAGTATAAGCATTACAGGTGGGGGAATATTCAAAATTCCTGTGCCGGAATATAAAGAAGCGGAAGAGTTTGTTTACCGCAATAAAACCATTCAGAACAATGCGTCCTTAGTCAATTTGTATTTGGAAAACAGGGCTAGCAATCGTTTAAGTTTTTTTAACAGCCTTTCTTACTTTAGTGTAAAATCCACCGGAAGAATCGAGGCTCAAGGCTCATCGCCACTAATCATAAATTACTCAAATCCCAATTATCAATACACATTAGGTGCAGTTTATGTGACTAAAAAAGACTTAAAATTCAGTAGTTCATTTGGCTATTTTAAAGAAAACTCACAATTCATAACATCTGATTTTACAGCACCAAATATTCCGTTTACCATAAGTACATATAGTTCCAATATTAATGCCTATACCGGTGTGGTCGGTATTTTTAAACGGCACCACAATGTTGGCTTTGGACTAACACAATCTATCGGAAATCTTAGCTCAGTAAATCAATTTCAAACTGAAGGAACTTTTCTTTGGTATCCAAGAGGAAATTCAACATTGTACACCAATACTTCTTTTGCATGGTTAAATAATGACGCTAACAATCAATATATTTTTACTCAAAAATTTGGAGGAAAAGCTTCAAAAAATATTTGGTACGAGTTAAAAGGAAGTTATGGCAATCATCAAAATTATATTGCCAATGGGGGCATTGTAGCTTATAATACCATCGAACCAATTAAACTAACCGGTGAAGTAAATTTGTCTTTTTTTATTAAAAGCTTTAAAATTTCACCAACCTATTCCATTCAGCAGCGAGAAAGCAGCTATTTTAAATTTATTACCCCTACAAACTCCGAAACCAATACAAAAAACTACATAAATCAACTTATAAAATGCACATTTCAATTCAATTTTTAAGAAGAACCGTCTCCGTAATTATACTCGGATTTATAAGCGTTTACAGCGTAAAAGCACAAACTCAAAAGGAGCTGCAAGATGCTTTTACTAAAAGCTACACTCAGGAAAATAACAAAGGTTACGAGGATGCTATTAAAACCCTTAACGCTGTTTATTCCGACAAAAATTACGAAGTAAACTTACGCTTGGGGTGGCTTAATTATTTGGCCGGTAAAAATGATAAGGCAATTGCACATTATAAAATTTGTATAAAACTAATGCCTTCCTCTACCGAAGCACATTGGGGAATTATTAATCCTTATTCCTTAAAAGAAGATTGGGTAAGTGTTGAAAAAACTTATTTATCTATTCTTAAACTAGACCCTAAAAACTCGAAAGCTAACTATAGTATGGGCCTGATTTATTATTATAGAAAAAACTATACCACAGCAAAAAAATACTTTGATGTAGCCCTCAATCTTTATCCATTTGATTATAATTCACTTTTAATGAGTGCCTGGACATCCTACTTTTTAGGTAGAATGCAAGATGCCAAAGTACTTTTTAACAAAGTTCTTTTAAATCAGCCTAATGACGCTTCAGCTTTAGAAGGATTAAGTTTGATAAAATAATTGTCTTACTTTCGAAAAATATGAAAAAAATAGTTCTAATAATTTTTCTGTTTGGTGCAGTTTTTAACTTAAGTGCACAAACAACCTTAACCAATAGTATATTGCCAACAATTGGTGATTCTATATCTGTGGCCATGGACACAGTTCTTAAATCAGAAGGAATTAGCGGTGCAAATATTACCTGGAATTTTAGCAGTTTAAAAACAGTTTATAAATTTAAAAGATACAATGTTTTGCCAAGTCTCACGCCATATTCAAGTCTATTTCCGTTGGCAACATTGGCACGAACCGACTACAATGGAATAGTTTATACCTATTGGAAAAACAGCAGCACATCTTCATTGTATTATGGTTTTGTGGAACCTGCTGTTGTTGATCAAACATTTAAAACCCCAATTACGTATTACAAATTTCCAATCAATTACAATGATAATTTTACCGATACATTTACGGCTGTAACCAATCCAGGAACAATTACTGGCAAAGGAAAATATTCCTTTAAAGCCGATGCATGGGGAACGTTGACCCTTCCAAACAAAACAGTTTCTAATACCTTAAGAACCAAATCTATTATTTACATCGGCGATTCTAGTATTAACTCTTATTCACTAACCACCGAATATGCCTGGTATCAAAATGGGCACAAGGAACCGTTATTATTAATTTCGAAGGTAATTGTAAATCATGTATTGACTCGAAAATTTGTAATGTTTGATTACTCAAGCACCAGTGAAATTGAAGATTTAAGTGAAACAAATGCAGTAAATCTATTTCCTAATCCGACCACCAAATCGTTATCTGTATCCATAGATAGAACGAAATTAAACGGAGGCGTTTCCATTAAGGTTTTTGATTTATTGGGTAAAAAAGTATTTGAAACTCCTTCGGAAATATTTACGAACGTTTATAGTTTAGAGTTATCAGATTTTAACTCTGGAACGTACTTGTTGGAAGTTTCCACTAAGGATAAAGTTGTTCATTCTAAATTTATAAAAGAATAAAAGGATTAAAAAAGCCCTGCAAACTCTAGGTTTAGAAGGCATTTGTGGAGTTTTGCGGGGAGTCGAACCCCGGTCCGGCGAAGGAACTGATTGAGCTTTCTACATGTTTATTGATAATTATTTTTCGAGCCTATGCCGGTTTACCAATTACCAACATAAGCCTTATTTCCTGCCGAGTGTCCTAGATATAGCCTTCCCAGCCTATGTCTCTCGTGTGATGGGTATGAGCCGGGAAAGAGGACTGGGCGGCCAACTTACCATTAAACTTATTTTAATCAACTATATTAGAAACTAATTATTTTTGACTTACTAATTATTAGAAACTTGCCGCTTTTGATTTTGTGCAAAATATATAATAAATGTAGTTTTAGAAAGCCGCCACGTCAGCCCGCCACCACTCTGGCCCACTGGGTCGAGGCGGTGGCTGGGAAGTTTACTATGGTGAGACTCGGGAGGGAAGAGGGAAGAAAAATCAATTTATAAAAAATAATTTTAGGTTAAGGTTGACAAATTTATATAAATACCATACATTTGTCAACACAATTAAACGAGGTTAAAGAATGGAAAATGTTTTTGCGAGCAGACTTGTGTCAGCCCGAAAAATGGCTGGCTTGTCGCTGCAACTTTTAGCTGATAGGCTTGAAAATGCAGTAACAAAACAGGCACTTAATAAGTATGAACAAGGCAAAATGAAACCTGATAGTAAAGGACTAATTGCTTTGGCAAATGCCTTAAATGTGCCGGTGGATTATTTTTATTCGGTTCCATCGGTTAAGGTTGAGTTTGAAGGTGTTGATTTTAGAAAATACACTTCTAAATTATCAAAACTAGATGATGATGCTGTGATGGAAATGGCAAGAGATAAATTTGAACGCTATTTTGAATTGGAGGAGGTTTTAAATTTTGAAGAACAAAATGATTACTTTGTTTTTGATAAGATAGTTGAAACTGCAGATGATGCAGAAGAAGCTGCTAAAAAATTGAGACAAGACTGGGCGTTGGGGTATGACCCAATTCCTGATGTAGTAGAAATGCTTGAAGATAAAGGGTATAAAGTAATTGATATTGATGCACCAGATGGATTTGATGGGATGAAAGCATATGTGGGAAAACGAAAATTGATAGTATTAAATAAAACTAAAAATCCGGAATCGGATGATATCGTTAGAAAACGATTCACCGCTTTGCATGAGTTGGCTCATCATGCTTTAACTTTTCCTGATGGAATAATTCACAAGGAGGAAGAAAAGCTATGCCACATTTTTGCAAGTGCTGTTTTATATCCAGAGGATATGGCCCGAAAGGAACTGCACAAAGACCGATTTCATTTTTATGAAAAAGAATTGGTCATTATTAAGGAGCGGTGGGGTATTTCATTTGCTGCTATTTTTCAAAGAGCAAACCGTTTGGGAATTTTAAATGATTATGTTTTAAAAAAGTTTCAAATTGGATTTAAGAAAAGGAATTATCATTTGCCTAATGCTGAACCAGGCAGATACAGAAGCCGTGAAAATCCTACCAGAATGGAACGTCTTGTTTATTTGGGCTTGGCAAAGGAAGCCATTACTATTAATGAAGCCGCATTTTTTGCCGGAACTACTGCCTGGAAACTTCGCGAACAAATGATTCAATTAGTATAAAATGCACATGAGAAAAAAATTTAAACCATCCGGCGGTGTAATCAAACCTATAACTTAAATACTGATAGTTAAAAATGAAAATTGTTGTAACGGATGTTAGCGTATTTTTCGATTTATTTATAATTCAGGCATTGCCCGAATTTTTTGAATTAGAATTGGAAATATGCACTACCGATTTTGTTTACAACGAAATAGAACAAAGCGAACAAAAAGAAACATTCGATTTATTTATCACAAAGAATAAATTGAAGATACTAAGTTTTACAGAGGATGAATACAGTGAAGTTGTAAATTTTAAAACCAAATGGAGCAACCGGTCGCTTAATGACAGAACGATACTATGGAAAGCTTTACAACTTAATTCGGTGCTGCTTACATGCGATGGAAAACTAAAAAAAGAAGCGGAACATCATAAAATTGAGGTGCATGGTAGCTTATGGGTTATTGAACAGCTGGTTTTATGTAAAATAATAACCCATGCAAAAGGAATTGAATTACTTATGGCATTGCGAAAAAATAATTTGCGATTGCCCGGTAAAGAAATTGAAAAACTGATAAAACAGTGGAAATAAAAAACCGGAGTTCATGGAATGAGGCTCCGGTGCGATGAATTAAAATTTTTAAGTTTTTCGACGGCCTAAAATTTTTTCTTTCATCTGCAAAAGTAGCAGAAATATCTGCTTCTCCAATTATTCCTTGGGCTTAATGAACAAGTGCCTTAATTTAAAATTGTTTGTTCACGATTAATTGTAAAAAATTATGGCAACAAACCCGCCAAAGGGAGATGGGCACCGCTATGGAGCCGTTCGTAACCGAAGTCAGGTTCTTAATCCAATAACAAAAATTTGGACAAAACGAGGACCCGATGGAAAATTTATGGATGGCAAAGCGGATGGCACTCCGTTTAAAGGTGTTAGCAAAGAAAAATAGCCAACAGCCTATGAAAAACCCCATGTTCTCCGGGTAATGTAAGTGGAGGATTTTTTAAAACTTTACTATTTTAAAAATATGCATTATATAAATACATATCCTAAAAATGAAAAGGCCACGGTTTGTATAAACAAAACATGCCTTACAGTGCACGGTGATACCGCAAAAATAATTAACGGTATTGCTATTGCCGCTGCTACACTAATGTTCATTGCTTTACTTGATAAAGTACTTCGTTAGTTTAAAAAACAGAGCCAGCCTTGTTACCGGGGCTGGCTTTTTTTATACTCCACCTCAGGCTCAGCAGCCATAGCCAAAGATTCTTTCTTCCCTCCCGAGTCTCCGCCCATATCCACCTTCCCAGCCAATGTCTCGCCCCGGTGGGCCTGTGACTTGGAAGGCTGACTTGGCGGCTTTCTACAACTAATTGCATATGGCTTTTGTATTAAAAATCAAATTACGTGGTTAAAAA
>CAMDGU010000061.1 GCA_945897885.1 Chitinophaga pinensis | reverse complement strand
TTTAAAAACTACTTATTTTTGCCTTACTAATTATTAGAAAATTGCCGCTTTTGATTTTGTTTAAAATATATGATAAGTATAGTTTTAGAAAGCCGCCACGTCAGCCCGCCACCACTCAGGCCCACTGGGGCGAGACGGTGGCTGGGAAGTTTACTATGGTGAGACTCGGGAGGGAAGAAGTCATGGGGCTTCCAAAGCAATAGTAATCACTTTGGCCATTAGCCCTTGAGCAGCTTGTGTTAGAGGCTGGTGTAAAAACATCAAAAAAACCTTGTTTTTGCATTAATTCACATGTAATTAATATTTGACAAGTAATTTATATTTTTTATTTATAAGAATTGTCTAATCTTAGATTTATTTTTTAACTGTGGTCATTTGGAATTCCATTTTTTGTTGTTTAGTATGAACACTATTACTTTGGCATTAAACTTAAATCCTAATGCCCAACCATCGGCCCATCAAAAGCAATCCCTTGTTTTTTTAAGATGTTTTTGGCTGCTATGGCAAAAAAGGTGATGTAACCAAAGCAAACCAAAGCCACAAAATAGGATTGGTGGATGCCAATAATATCGGATAACTTGCCTTGCAGCGGTGGTATAATTCCACCACCCAATATCATCATTACCAAAAAGGCCGAACCTTGTGAGGTGTATTTGCCAAGTCCCATAAGTGATAAACTAAATATGGCAGGCCACATAATGCTGCAAGCTAGTCCGCCGGCTAAAAAGGAATAAATAGCTACCGTCCCGGTGGTAAACAATCCCATGAGCATGGCTATTATTCCAAAGGTTCCAAAAATCATTAAAGTTCTGGTAGGTTTGTCTTTGCTTAAAAAGAAGGCTGCAATTTGCACAAACACACATAATACATAGTAATATAGCGGTTGCATGTCTTTACCGGTAATACTGTTTACCCCAAGTATAACACCAAAAGCAATCAAAGGAACAACGATTAACGCCAAAGTTTTTGATGTTCCTTTTAGTTTAAAAACACTAATAGCTCCGGCCCATCGGCCAATCATAAGGCTTCCCCAATACATAGAAATGTAAGGAGCAATTTCCGACGATTGCAGATGCCCAAAATCTTTAAGCTTTAATAATTCACCAAGGTTGCTGCCTATGGCTACTTCTACACCTACATAAGTAAATATAGCCAACATACCCAACACCAGTTGAGGATATTGCATGGCTCCCCAGCCTTCTGATTTTTTTTGTGCAGCATTATTAGAAAATAATAATCCGCCAATTACTACTACCAATGCTCCAAAAAGCCAATACATGCGATATTTTTCTAAAGGTTGTTTGATGGCGTTTATTTGGGTTGTTTCAGGATTAATACTTTCAGCCAGTCCCAAAATTGCTTCTTCAACTTGGGCATTGTATTTCTCTTTTTCGGCTATAGGAATGGTTTTGCTGTGTTTTATGGTTACCAAGCTATCGGTTAAAGCTTTAATTTTTGTGGTGGTTGGTGCTATCTGCGTTTCTAGTTTTACTATTTCTTTGGCTTCTTCCGAATTGTAACTGGCAAATACAGGGCTAAACATGGCTATTAACAGACCGGTCATTATTACTAAAGTTTTTAAAGCTTTTCCCGCTTTTTCTATAGGTTCATTACTCGCCGTATTAGGTACTTTTTTAGAAAAATAAAATAACGCTGCAGCAGCCAAAAACAATAATCCTACTCCTACATAGAGGTAAATGACCTTAGTTAATTCCAACTGTTTTATTTGTTCGTCACTTACCGAAGTGGCGGTTCCAAACAAGGCCAAAGCCACTATGATTGGCCCTATAGTAGTTCCAAATGAATTGATTCCCCCACCTAAATTTATGCGGCTATCGCCGGTTTTGGGGTCACCTAATAATATAGCAAAGGGATTGGCAGCGGTTTGTTGTAATGAAAAACCAAGAGCAACTATAAATAGCCCCAGTAACATGCCTGCGTAAACATTGGCCTGCACAGCAATAATCATAGCTACAGCACCTACGGCTGAAAATAAAAGCCCGTAAACAATGCTTTTTTTATAACCCCATTTGCCAATAATATCTTTGCTTTTTAAATCGCTAAAGGCAAACAATAGTAAGGCCCCAACGTAATAAGCTGTGTAAAAAGCAAAGTCAACCAACTGAGATTGAAACTGGTCTAATGAAAAATAGCTTTTACAAAAAGGTATAAAAATACTATTGCCGGCGGCTATAAATCCCCAAAAAAAGAATACAGTGATTAAGGTGCTTAATGCCCCGTAATTAGTGGGTTTTTCGGTTGTAATCGGGGAGGGGTTCTTTTCATTCATGCGGTTTGTTTTAGGCAACAAATGTATAAATTTAATTAGTTAAACATCTGAAATAGGATTCAAAGATTTAACTAAAACGCGATTTGATTGCGATAATAATTAGTCGAGCTTCAAAAGTTACTTTTTAAATTAAGAAAATAATAGTCCGAATGGCATTATCCGAAAGGGTGCGGCTGGGATCCAACACATGCGAAGCATTGCATAAGACCATTGAAAATAAACATGGATTACTTATGAAAAGAGCGAACTGCAAAATTTTCAAATCTACTTTTTAACCTTGCGGGGTAATGTATGTGAAAATTTTGCAGTTGGTTTTGTTGGTGCCTTTTTTTGCTCCTTTTTTGGGCAAGCAAACCGAGGAACGAGGTTCATGAACACCTTTAAAAAATAAACACCAAATCAGTGAACTAAAAAAGGAGAGAAACAAAAATCAAAACATATCTTTCGGTCTATAAAGCTTCTGTTATGAAAAGAGTTAACGTTCATTTTGACAGAAAAAATCGTTGAAACAATTATTTGAAATTTTACTAAAGCATAATAGCCCACGATTTTAAATCGTGGGCTATTATCGGTCTTGTTATAATATGAGTTTTATTAATCCTTCTTTTCGGCAGTAGGATTGGGATTGTTTGGTGGATTGCCCGGTGGCCTGTTAGGCCGGTTTGGGTTATTGGGGCGGTTATTATTTGGATTATTTGGATTATTTGGCCGGTTTGGGTTATTAGGGTTTGGGTTATTAGGGTTTGGGTTCCTCGGTCTATCGTTATTAAACCTAGGTTTTTGCTGATTTGGGTTATTAGGCCTATTTTCCTGATTAGGATTTGCAGGACGGTCGTTATTGGGGCGGTTTGGATTGTTCGGTCTGCTATTATTTGAGTTATTAGGCCTATTGGGATTGTTTGGGTTTAGATTATTTGGGTTTCTTGGCCTATCGTTATTGGGTTTATTTCGGTTGTCAGGCCGGTTATTATTTCGGTTATCCGGTCTGTTCTTAAAATTCCTATCGCCCTGTTTGCGTTCTTTGTTTTTATCCTCCATGCGGCTTATGCTTGAATCTTCAAGCATGTCATCCACTTTATAGGAAGTTTTCGACATAATTTCAGCTCCTAATGGACGGTCTACCAGAGTTTCCGGAAATTCACCACGTTTATTTTTTTCAATAATTTCGGTTACTTTATCAGCAGGTATTGGAATCCAATCACCCGGCTTATCTTGATAAGCAAACCACATCATTTTTTTTAAAATATCAATTTTTTGAAGCGTAGCCGTTCCTATCTTGGTATTTACGGTTACCTTTTCAGTTCCCGGAAATTGGCCCAATGATTCCATGTAGGTATCCAATTCGTAATTTAGGCAACATTTCAATCGTCCGCATTGGCCCGAAAGTTTAAGCATATTGATACTTAAATTTTGGAACCTTGCAGCAGATATATTCACAATTTTATAATCAGTAAGCCAGGTACTGCAACACAGTTCTCTTCCGCAGGAGCCTATTCCTCCAAGGCGGCTGGCTTCTTCACGGTAGCTAATCTGACGCATTTCAATACGGGTTTTAAAATCCGTAGCATAGCGTTTTATAAGTTCTCTAAAATCTACCCGTTCTTCAGCAGTATAAAAGAAAATTACTTTTTTGCCATCGGCCTGAAACTCTATATCACTCAGTTTCATCTCCAACTTTAATTCCAAAGCTATGGTTCTTGCTTTCTCAAGCGTTGACGGTTCTTTGGCCTTAAATTCGGTGTATTTTTCTTTGTCAGCCTCGGTAGCTACCCGGTATATTTTTTTAATGTTCGGGCTGTTTTCGGTAAGTTCTGCTTTGCGAAGCTGAAGCCTAACCAATTCGCCGGTTAATGATACATGGCCTATATCATGGCCTAAGTCGCTTTCCAATACTACTGCATCACCGGTATAAAGTTCAAGATTATTTACATTTTTAAAAAACTCTTTTCTACTTCCTTTAAACCGTATTTCAATAATATCAAAAGGCGTGTAATTTTCAGGTAAATCTATATCTTTAAACCAGTCGTAAGTATTTAATTTATTGCAACTGGAAGTGCCGCAGGAGCCATTGCTTTTGCATCCTTTAGGGCTACTGCCAGTTGTTGTTCCGCATGATCCGCATCCCATATATGTGTTCAGTTATTTTAAATTTTAATCGGCGAAGATAGGTGAAAAAATTTTCAGAAATTAGAATTTGTAACCTTTCGAGGGTTTCAAGCCCTTTAGAGGTTTGTGTATTATTTCTCCAATAGAATATTCCTTAAATTCAGAGATAAATTGAAGAGTGAAATTTTAGGATTGGCATTCCGCTCTATATGATAAATGGTGTCATTAATAAGCTTGTAAATTCGTTCAATTTTTTGCTCAGTAAGGATTTTGCTAATATTTATTACAAATTTTTCGTTGGCTTCGGGTACTCGTGGTTTGTGATTTTCTACATACCGGCAATGAAGGCATTCGCCAAAAACATACAGGCTGTTTTCTAAAAATTGTTTAATTTTTTCCCTACCCAAAGTAGCGGTTAAATTTACCCATTCATTTATTTTCAAAGTATTTCTTGCATAACAATACTGCAACCAAACCTGCATATTTTCAGTATATTCTGTATCTTCCTCATGCATCAAATGTTGGGCTACACTTATATTTCCTTTGCTTAAAAACGAAACAACCAAGGCATCCTTTTCGTTTAAATCATGATTTTTTTGAAGGTATTGATTGATGGTTTCGGGTGAAAAAGCAGGGATATTAAATAATTGTGTTCTGGAAACAATGGTTGGCAGCATTTGGTTTAAATCTTCAGCTACCAATATTAAATGAGTTTCTTCGGGTGGTTCTTCCAATAATTTTAAAAGAATATTTCCTGATAGACCTAAAAATTCCGGCAGCCAGATGAGCATAAACTTTTTACCTCCTTCGTAGGATTTAAGACTAAGTTTTTTAATAATCTCGCGGCATTCTTCGGCAGTTATATTTCCCTGTTTGTTTTGTTCGTCTTTGCTCTTTATGGCTTCCATCCAGTCTTCGTAACTCATAAACGGATTGGCCGATAAAGCTTTTCGCCATTCTTTTATAAATTGATCACTGAGCTTGGTTCCGTCTGAATTAATGATTGGGAAACTAAAATGCACATCGGGATGCACAAAGGATTTTGTTTTGGAGCAGGAATCACATTCACCGCAGGCATCCGTTTCGGTTTTGTTTTCACAAAGCAAATAACTGATGACGGCCAAAGCTAAAGCTAAAGCTCCGTTTCCCTCCGGGCCATGTAACAATATGGCATGCGGCAAACGCCCTTGGTTACAGGCATTGAGTAATCGATTTTTTATGGCTTGCTGGCCAGGGATTTGGGTGAATTGCATTTTAAGTCTTTTTTATTTGAACCACATAGGAGCATAGAAACATAGTACAACACATAGGTTTAATTTTCTGGCAATAATGAGAAAAGATTATTTACAAGCGTTTTTTGCCCTTCTTTAAAAATATTTACACAATGAAAATTTATGAGAATTCCTTTTGGTTTCTCTAACATTTGCATGTAAGAAAGGAGTGTTGCTTCGTGAACGGGTAAAATTCCTTCTTGAGCTTTTAATTCAACACATAAAATATCTTCAACCAAAACATCCAATCTTAATTCGGTATCGAGTTCAAGTCCCTTATAATTTAGGGGTACCCATAATTGCTTTTGATATTTAATTCCTTTCAAATCCAACTCTTTAACAAAACATTTTTCATAAACACTTTCCAATAACCCCGGCCCAAGATGTTTATGAACCTCAATGGCGCAACCAATAACTTTATAAGTAAGTTCATCCAAATATTTCTTAGTCATCTGCATACATGATATGGCTTCTTATGTTTCTACCTTTTTTTGAACAACATAGAAATACAGATATTTAAGGATTCACATAGTATTTATTTTAAAACCTATGTGGCTTCCTATGTTCCTATCTTCCTATGTGGTTAGTTTTTATAATCTATTATTAATTTGCTTTTACTTTTTTTGAACCACATAGAAACACAAATATTTAAGGATTCACATAGATATTTTACAAACCTATGTGGCTTTCTATGTTCCTATCTTCCTATGTGGTTCAAGAAAAAAATCACGAAATACTTTCCTTTTCTTTCCTCCTAATAAACAACGACCCCAACCCAACCAGCAACAATAAATACATTCCTGCATTGCTTACCAAAGCAATTGTTGAAGCTTTTTCTAAAGTAGCCGGTTCAAAACGGAATTCTATTTTGTGACTTCCTGCCGGTATTACCATACCTCTTAAAATGTAATCGCAACGGAAATGAGAAACCTTTTTACCATCAATATAAGCATTCCATCCTTTTTTATCGTTGTAATACATTTCTGAAAAAACAACCAATTGTGGTGTTTTGGCATTGGTACTATAGGTTAATTTATCAGGATGATATGCGTCGAATGTTATAGCATTAGCCGAATCAAAAGAAGGAGTAAACCCTTTAAGTTGGTCGGCATAGCGCTTATCAATAATAGCGGTGGTTCTTGGGTTTATGGAGCCAAGTGTTTTTATTTCTTCGTTGGCATTTTCCATCATTTTATATTCTTTTACAAACCAGGCATTGCCGCATGCCTCGGCGTTCGGTATGGCTATCATTTTTCCGGTTTGTTGGTCTTGCTGAATGAAATATTTTGCGTTCAACATATTTAGCACTTCCATATTGTTTTTGGCAATGTACCATTCCACAACTTCCTGAAAACGGCGAAGTTTGGCTGCATGATACCCACCAATGGAGTGGTGGAAATAAGAAGCTTTTGCACTGGTAAACGGATTTTGTGAAGCATCATAAACACGGTAGTAACTTTTATCCTTTAAAATTTCCACATCTGCTTCACTGGGTGTATTGTTATCACTTACATACGTTTTTTCTTTTTCCCAGCTCTTGTCGTTTAGGTATCTGCGGTCAACAGACCATAAGTCTGCCAATATTAAAAGCCCAACAATTCCTATAATATAATTTTTGTTCAACTTTCCTTTTAAGAAATACCAAAAAGCGGCAAACCCGGCACCAATAAAGAACAAGGACCTTAAGGCATCCATTCGTAAGTAGGTTGCTCTGTCTTGAATTGCTTCAGCAGGAGCTTTTGTAGCATCGCCCAATTCTGCACCTCCCGAGTATAGAATCATTAATACACAAAAACCACCGGTTACATACAAAGCTCGCATTAGGGCTTTTTTTATGGCAACTTTATCCGCATTTTCTTTTAAAAGTTCATTTAAAGAAATTATAGAAAATACAGCAACTGCTATTTGGCCAATAACCAAAGACATGTTTACTGACCTGAACTTATTGTATAATGGCAGGTAATGGAAAAAGATGCTGTTAAACCACATTAGGTTTTTACCCATAGAAAGGAATAAAGACAGAACTAAAGCTGCTAACCACCACCATTTAGTAGGGTTTTTACTATAAAACATGCCTGCAGAGAATAAGAAAAGAACCAAAGCTCCAAAATATACAGGACCTGATGTGAAAGGCAAAGCCCCCCAATAGGCCCATGGATTTGTTTTTTGACTTAAATAATATTGAGCTTGTTGAACCTGCTGCGGGTCCTGACTTTGTGCCATTTGTTGCAATAGTTTTTTGGTTTCATCGCCATTTCCCAATTCGGTTCCACTTCCACCACCTGCAAAATTTGGTATAATAATGGTTGGTAAATCTTCCCATCCCTGGCTCCAGTCAAAGGCATAATCAATATCCAAACCGGTACTTGCTACAGCCTTGGTAGTGCTATCAGGAAGTACAGTAAGTTCTGATTTTCCACGGATAGTTTCTTTGGAGTATTCTTCGGTAAGTAATAATGAGACACTGTTTGTTCCCAGTCCTATTAGCGAAGCGCCTCCAAATATAACTGCGGCTATTAGAAACGGCTTTATTGTTTTATTCTTGATAGCCATAATAAATTCGGCTATCATCCACATACCAATTATTAAACCAAGGTAATAGGTTATTTGAAAGTGATTGGCCTGCAATTGCAGAGCCATGCCGGCAGCAGTTACACCTGCCCCAATCAAATATTTTTTTGTCAAAAGCAAGTTTAAGCCGGCTAGCAATAAAGGTGCGTAAGCTATGGCATATAACTTAGTATTATGCCCCGCTTCTATTAAAATAACGTTGTAACTTGAAAGAGCATAAGCAATTCCTCCAATAGCTGCTATCCAAGGATTTACACTAAATGTGAGAAGCAAAATAAAAGCAAATACCATCCCCAGAAACAGCATGTTTACAGGATGCTTGAAGGGGGTGATATTTCTCAAATATTTGGCATAATTGTTTGGGGCTTCATACGAAATTTGATAACTCGGCATTCCTCCAAACATGGAGTTGGTCCATAATGGGCCTTTGCCTTCTTTGGCCTTGTAATCTAAAATTTCCTTTGATGCTCCGTTGTATTGCTGAATATCACCTTGTCTAACTACTTTACCGTTAAAGGCCGGAGCCATATAAACCATAGTAAGAAGAGCAAAAAAAGCCACAGGAATAATGTACTGTAAATATTTTTTGTAAGAGTTCATGTTATGAATGATAGTGCTACAAACATATATCAAATAAGCACAACGGACAAAACGAATAGTGCAAGATTTTTGGAAGTATTACGAATTGATTATTATGTGCAAAACCCGTTAAGAATTATTCAATTTAAAAATGGCTAAATAAATTGCTTGTCCTATCTTCGCAAAACTTCTTAATTATGCGTTTTCAAGCTATTCAAACCGCCCAGTCGCGAAAAATTTCTAAAGTAAAAACCGACATTTCAGACATTCCTGCTCTTTTTGGTTCCAATGTTTTTGGCCACGATGCCATGAAAGAATATTTGGGAAAAGAAGCTTTTAAAGCTGTTCATGAAGCCATTAAAACCGGCTTACCCATTCAGCGCGATGTAGCCCAAAAAATTGCTGATGGTATGAAACAATGGGCCCTTGAAAAAGGAGCAACTTCTTTCAGCCATTGGTTTCAGCCATTAACCGGTTTAACTGCCGAAAAACATGATTCATTTTATGAAGTATGGGATGGAAAAGCTATCGAAAAATTTTCAGCGGGGTCATTGGTTCAGCAAGAACCTGATGCCAGCAGCCTTCCAAGCGGAGGATTAAGAAACACATTTGAAGCGAGAGGATACACCGCATGGGATCCTTCATCACCGGCGTTTATTATGGAAAAAGCCTCAGGAAAAACACTTTGTATTCCTACAATTTTTGTTTCCTACCACGGTGAGGCTTTGGATTATAAAGCACCCTTATTAAAAACAATGGCTTTGCTTAATAAAGCAGCCACTCAAGTTTGTAATTATTTTGATAAAAATGTAAAGCACGTTGGCGCCAGTTTAGGAATTGAGCAAGAATATTTTTTGGTTGACAAGGCCATTTATGACGCTCGTCCTGATTTAATAATGACCGGTAGAACCGTATTTGGTCATGCACCTGCCCGTGGTCAGCAAATGGATGATCATTATTTTGGTGCTATTCCATCCCGTGTATTTAATTTTATGTATGATTTGGAATTGGAATCAATGAAATTAGGTATTCCATTACGGACACGTCATAATGAAGTGGCTCCGGGACAATATGAGTGTGCACCAATGTTTGAAGAAATAAATCTGGCAGTAGATCATAACCAGTTACTGATGGATTTGATGGAGGAGTTAGGTCGCAAACACGGATTTAAAGCATTACTTCATGAAAAACCTTTTGCCGGAATTAATGGCTCGGGAAAACACAATAACTGGAGTTTAATTACAGATACAGGTGTTAACTTACTTTCACCGGGAAGTAATCCAAATGCAAACCTTCAATTTTTAACTTTCTTTATAAATACTATTAAGGCTTTTCATGATAGCGCACCTGTGTTAAGGGCTAGTATAGCCAGTGCAAGTAACGATCACCGATTGGGAGCCAACGAAGCACCTCCGGCTATTATGTCGGCATTTATCGGTAGCACACTTACCAAAGTGTTAAACGATTTTAAAAGCAATAAAAAGACTTCTGATAAAGGTGCAGATGCAGAGGTAATAAACATTCATAATCTTCCTGAAATATTAAAAGATAATACCGATAGAAACCGTACGTCACCGTTTGCCTTTACAGGGAATAAATTTGAGTTTAGAGCTGTAGGTTCGAGCGAAAATTGTGGAAGGCCGATGATTGCCCTGAATGCGGCCGTGGCCAGCCAGTTAATCCAATTTAAAAAAGATGTAGATGCTTTGGTTGCTAAAAAGAAAAAAACCGAAGATGCTATTCATGAAGTTTTGAAAGGATATTTAAAAGCTTCAGAAAAAGTATTATTTGAAGGCAATGGATATAGCGATGAGTGGGCAGCTGAAGCTGAAAAACGAGGACTACAAAATATTAAAAATTCGGTAGATTCATTAGATTCTTATTTAAGTAAAACTGCCGATGATATTTTTGTGAAGACCGGAATTTTTACAAAAGAAGAACTTCATGCCCGTTATGAAATAAAGCTTGAAGATTATGTTAAAAAAATCCAAATAGAAGGCCGTATAATGGATGAGTTGGTTTATACACATATTCTTCCTTCGGCACTTCACTATCAAAAGCGATTGGCTGATACTATTAATTCTATGTTGGCCTCCGGTGCTACAAAAGCATCAGTAAAAGGATTAACCGATTTATTGAATGAAATGGCAGGACATACCAATGGTTTAAAAACTTCTACCGATAAAATGGTAGATGAGCGTAAAGCCGCCAACACTATTACCGATACCAAGAAAAAAGCACAAGCGTATTGCAATAAAGTAAAAGTTTCTTTTGATGTAATCCGCAGGCATGCTGATAAGCTGGAACACCTTATTGATGATGATCTTTGGAAATTGCCTAAATATCGTGAGATATTGTTTGTGAGGTAAACAAAACTAAAAGAGCTTGAATTTTAAAATTCAGGCTTTTTTTATTGCTTATTTAAATTTCTATCTTTTCTTAGTTTTACAGTAATTATTTTATATTTACCGCCAAACTAAAAAACGACTTGAATAAGAAAAGTAAAAATACTAAAATAGTGGTAGGTGACATTTCTAAAACTACTGCTAAAGCAGCTAAAGATAAAACTAAAAGTTCCCTTTATCTGAATTTGCTACTAAAACCCCAAAATATTTTTTTAATATTAGCCACTACATTTGGGTTGTCATTTATTTTTACTATACCTCCATTTCAAGTCCCTGACGAGGCGTCACATATGTTTAGGGCCTATGAATTATCTAGGTTGCATTTAAAACTGGAAGAAAAAAATAATGTCTTTGGCAATTACCTTCCTCCTGCACCTGATAATAAAGTAACCTGTGGGTATATTCCGTCCAGTTTAGATAGCGCTCAAAGACAATTTTTTTATTTAAAATTTCAGCCAAATAGTAAAACCAATTGGAAAACGATAAAGGAAGTGGGTTCAATAAAACTAAATCCAGAGAAAGAAAAATTTACTGAAATAACTGCAGGAGCTTATTCTTTTTTTGGTTATATACCCCAAATTCCGGCCCTCATTATAGGTCGAATCTTAAATTTTAATGTTTTGTCTCTTTTTTATTTGGGTAGAATATTTGCCTTGGCCTTTTTTATTCTGTGCGTTTGGTATTCAATACGAATACTTCCTTTTGGGCAATTCACTTTTTTGGTTCTAGGTTTAATTCCTATGTCCCTAACATTAGCAGGTTCTTATTCAGCGGACTGTGTAACGAATTCTTTAATTTTTTTATCCTTGGCTCTTACCTTCAATTTAATAACACAAGAGAAAATAGATTTTACAAACAATAAATTAATTCTTCTTTTATGCATTTTACCAATATTTGGAGTATTAAAAATTGTATATTTTCCATTCGCAATTTTGATACTTTTGATTCCCCGAAGTTCATTTAAAAATAATATTACTTACTACAAGTGTTTATTATTAATTTTAGTTGCTTCCGTTTTGTTTACAGCAGGATGGAGTTATATTGTAAAGATTACTCAAATTCCTAATCCAGATATTTTAGTAAAAAAGGTAGTGGAAAGTCCATCATATCAATTTAATCGCATATTGACTAATCCACTTATAATTGCTGATATTATTAAGGAAACTTTTAGAGCTAAAGGAGAATTTTACTACAGAAGTCTCATTGGTATTTTAGGTTACCTTGATACTTTTCTACCAAAAAGAATTTATTCCTTTTACTATTTTCTATTAATATTTGTTTCACTTTTCGATTTTAATAAAACTTATCAATTTTCTAAGTATCAGCGAATATTTATTACTGTTTTTTCTACAAGTATAGTTTTATTAATAATTATAGCAATGTTTATTGCTGACGGGTGGGAAAGTAAAGCAAGTTTAGTGGCAGAAGGGGTTCAAGGCCGATATTTTATACCACCCCTTATTGTTTTCTGTTTCACTATTTATAGATTGCTTCCGCTTAAATCATCCATATTTGATAAATCAAAATTGCTACCATTTATAATCTTTTTGGTTTGTTTTATTATACTTTATCAAACTGAACAAGCGCTGTATTTGAGGTATTTTGTTGAAGGTAACGATTATATTAAATACATTACTAAATAAGTTTAATAGTATATTACAATTTAAGTGACCCCAATAATCAAACTATATAATTAAAATATAAAGGCAATGATGAAGAACTTATAAGGTAAACTAATTTAGAGAATAATCAATATTGAAAGTAAGTTTAATGTCAAATTAAATGTTGAATCGAGTAGTAAAAATAATGATAATATATAAGTAATAATGAAAATCGCTGTAATAATACCATGCCATAATGTTGCAAATCATATTGAGGGGGTAATTTCAAGTCTTCCTGAAATTATTACGCATATTATTACAGTTAACGATTGTTCTTCCGATCAAACAGAAGAGATTATTCTTGAACTTCAAAAAGAAAACCCAAAAATAATTTATCTGCAACATAGTAAAAACCAAGGAGTAGGTGGTGCTATGCTTACAGGATATAAAAAATCACTAGAGTTGAATTCTGAAATTACAATAAAAATAGATGGGGACGGGCAAATGGATGCAGCTAATATACCAATATTAATAAAACCGATAATTCAGAACAAAGCTGATTTTACTAAGGGCAACCGCTTCAGAGATTTTAGGGCGTTAAAACAAATGCCGATGAGTCGTAGGATAGGAAATTTGGGACTTAGTTTTATGATAAAAGCGGCTTCAGGATATTGGAATATTTTTGATCCTACCAATGGCTATACCGCTATAGGAAATGAAACATTAAGGAGCATAAATTTAGATAAGTTACACGAGCGGTATTTTTTTGAATCCTCAATGCTTATAGAACTGTACCATGCTAATGCTATTGTTCATGACATTCCAATGAAGGCAAGATATGGAGATGAAGTTTCAGGTCTTTCCAAAACTAAAACTTTGATTGAGTTCCCACCCAAGTTGTTGAAAGCATTTGTTAAAAGAATATTATTAAAGTACTTCCTGTATGACTTTAATATTGCTTCTATTTATATCCTTTTTGGAGTCCCGCTTTTTCTTTTTGGGATGGTTTATGGTTTCATAAATTATGTAAAATATGCAAGCAGTCATTTAGCAGCGCCAACTGGCACAGTGGTAATTCCAACGTT
>CAMDGU010000060.1 GCA_945897885.1 Chitinophaga pinensis | reverse complement strand
TTTTACGAAATTTCCCATACCCACAGCCTTAATGGAACTCGCTAGATGTGGCGTAAAAAATAAATTTTGTTTAAAATCTGCACCGATTGAAACAATACACATGTCATAACCACCATACGATTGAGGGAGTATGTACTTTCCCTTCCAGTAAATCATTCCATTGAATATCGCTCCTAAATAGAAATATTCACCATCCGTTGTGATACAATTAAAAAGTAGGTTTGGCACTGATAAACTTTTCTTATACCTGCCTACTGAATCTAATTGAACAAGTGTGCCTCCTTTGTAAAATGTACTTTTGCCTACTTTTATATCTTTATAATTACTCCCTGCGATATAAATATTCCCTTTCAAATATTGAATGCCACAAATATTGAAATTTACATCAGGATCAGAACTATTATACAAATTATTGCTCCATAATATTTTGCCATTTGATTGGTCTATTTCACCATAAATATAATTATTAACGTTGTATAAATTGAAGGTAGTTGAACCTACCTTGGTAGTACCCTTGCCTATGCAATTGAAAAATAAATGCCCGCCTGAAAAGAAAAGACCATCTGTAACATCTGTCGGAGGTTGTCCTCCTGTCTGGCTTAGCCAAACTCTGTTCAAGTCAGTATCGTATTTTGCCAATATCATAGTGCCATCGGTATAATTCAATGAAACCGAGTCGAAGGTGGATGCATATAATCCTTCAACATAAAAATTACCTTTATCATCGCGAGACATTTTTTCAAAATAGGACTCAGCCAGAAATCGAACTTTTTTTACATTGCCTGAGCTATCGAGCCTTACAATGAATGAAGCCCAGGTTGCATAAGAATTATTAAATATGCGTTTGTAGCTGCCTAGAGTAAAAGTATCGGGCTTTGCAGGTATTGCATAATTAACAATGAAGGAACATCCTCCATTAGGCTCGGCACTCATATTCTGTAATCTAAACCCCTTATTTACTTTACCTACATAGGCATTAAGCCACTCAAAGTTTTGCCCATAAGCTTGATTGGATAAAAAAAAGATTATTAAAAAAAATCCGAAAGAAATAATGTGCCGCATTTATTATGGTTTAGGTGCTGTATATTTATCTTAGAGGTATAAGTATTGCTATTTGTTGCACCTAATCTTAAATAAAAAATCTATTTCCTCTTCTCCATTTGCAAAAGATGTCGGTTGCCATGTTCAATCACAAACTCAATCCATTGGGGTTTTGTAATTGGGCCCAATATTGGGTGAGGATAGGTTTCATTTTTAGCATTGGGTAATTCAGCAATAATGTAATCTTCATACTGTTGGCGCAAAATTTTAAAGGCTTTGCCCACTTCTTCTATGGTTGAAAAGCGGCCTGTGGGTAAAGTTCTTTCTGGAGCTTCATACTTTCCACTTTTAAATTCATCAAATTTTTCAAACCCCGTACTTGGTGCATATGAAAATAACTCCGGCTGACTCAAAAGCTTTAAAATTACTTTTTCAGAAATAAAAATATGTTCCATACACTCCAAAATACTCCAGTCTCCTGCCGGTTTCTTTTCATTTGCCTTTTCCGCATCGATGGTTTTTATATAATCAAGAATGTGTTCTGTCCCGGTTCTTAGTTCGTTTAGCAATTGAGTCATGCGGCAAACGTAAATAATTTTGGTTTTGTATTCTAATTCTATTCTCTTTTTTTGTGCCATGCAATTGAACGATGTATTGGCTGAGTTAAAATCGCTTGGTAGCGAATGCATTAAAAAAGTAGTATTAAACCACGGTGCCAAAGAACCCTTATGGGGGGTAAAAATTGGCGTAAAAAAAACGATGAAGTCTTTATGTCCCAATCACGCCCGTATTTTTGTCTCATTCATTAATATTAATTTTTACGGGTATTACTCATTATCATATTAATTTTTAAAATGCATTCGTGATTGCTTTGAAGTTCGCTAACCTCATTCCTAGGTTTGGCAGCCCAAAGCTCCATTCCATCAACCATTTCTTGTAAACCAAAAGTTTGTCAGTTTGCAGCTGTGTGTTGGCCTGTCAGAAATGCGGGCCGAGCTCTAGAATGAGCGTGGAAGCATATTTCTGACTTGATTTTTTGTAACTTTTTTATCAAGAAAAAAGTTAAAAGAAGTGCTATAAAGGACAAAGCCCGTTAATCCAAATCCTCCCTTTTTTCCATAGCCTGAATGGTATAATAATTTTTATAAATACCATCCTTTATCGCCATTAATTCCTGGTGGGTTCCCTTTTCGGCTATGTTTCCGTTATCAAGAACTACAATCAAGTCGGCATTTTTTATAGTGCTTAATCTATGTGCAATTACTATAGAGGTGCGGTTTATAAGCAATTTTTCTAAAGCATCTTGCACCAATTGTTCGCTCTTGCTATCCAAGCTGCTGGTAGCTTCGTCTAATATTAAAATTTCGGGATTTTTAAGCACAGCTCTTGCCAAGGCTATGCGTTGGCGTTGACCTCCAGATAGTTTTACTCCCCTATCGCCTACCAAGGTTTCATATCCTTCGCTAAACCCTGAGATAAACTCATGGGCATTAGCCGTTTTTGCGGCTAAAATAATATCTTCATCCGTTGCACCTGGCTTTCCATAGGCTATGTTTTCTTTAATGCTTCCACCAAACAGTAAAATTTCCTGAGGCACAAAAGCAAATAATTGGCGATAAGCTGTTGTATCAATGTCCTTAATATTTTTACCATCCAATTCCAAAGCCCCTTCAAAGGGTTCATAAAATTTAAGAAGCATACTGGCAATAGTAGATTTGCCCATTCCGCTTGGGCCTACTATGGCTATTTGTTTTCCTTTTTCGATGGTTAGGGTTAGATGATTAATTATGGTTTGCTCTGGTCTTGACGGATATACAAACGACACATTATTAAAACGCAATGAGGTTTCAAATACCGGCTTTTCACTATTTAAAGCATCTTTCAGTATTACTTCTGAAGTTTCTTTAAGTATTTCTTTAACCCTTTGGGTAGCCCCAATGGATTTTTGAAGTTGGGTATAATTTTCGGCAAACCCTGCTAACGAACCCGCAATGAACATACTGAAAAAGACAAATTTATTAAGAGTTCCTATTTCCATAAGGCCTTGTTGTACTTTGGTTAACCCCACCCAAAGTACCAAAGTAATGGCTCCAAACATTAGGAACATTACCGTTCCTGCAAAAGCCCCGCGAAATCCGGCATTGCGAATGGCCAATGACACTACACCTTTAAGTCCTTTAGTATATCGGGCTATTTCAAAGGTTTCATTCGTAAATGATTTTACACTGCTTATTCCTTGCAAGGATTCTTCCAACACAATAGAGGTTTGAGCTAAGGCATCCTGAGTATTTCGTGCATTCGTTTTAATTTTTTTACCAAAATAAAAGGCAAAAGCAATAATGAGTGGAACCACACTTAAAAACCAAAGTGCCAAATCAGGAAACATTAACAAAACATAGGTTACTCCCCCTATTAATATTATGGTTTGACGAATGACATTTGAAAAAATTGTACTAATGGTATCCTGAATTTGGGAAAGGTCGTTTGATATTCTGCTTATTAACTCTCCTACCCTGTTTTGGTAAAAAAAATCAACCGGAAGTGTAATTATTTTTTCATACAATTTGATTCGAATATCGGCCACTGATTTTTCACCTACTTCGGCAAACCATTTAATGCGAAACAAAGCCAAAAGAGAGGTTGTAAAAATCAAAATTCCCAATACGGTAAATACTGTTTTAAGACTGGAACCAAAATACTTGGAAGGCTTGGCATGCACCGCAATATTTATTAAATCGCCCAGTATGGTTGGAAACAAAAGCGAAAGCCCGCTGGTAATTGCTAAAAAAAATAATCCGATAATAAACTTTGTTCGGTATGGTTTTACAAAAGAAAATATAAAAAAAGCATCCTTTAAATTTTCTTTAGAAAAACGAGCCTTTGGAAGGTCTTCCTCAATTTTTCCTGCTGAATTGAAACGTGACATAATTTAGGTGCAAATTTACTTTTAGTTAGCTATAAAAATCGGGGCTGTTTATTTAATCTTTTCAAAATCGTTTACCTTTGAACATTAGAAATAATAAAACCGGTATGACAATGCTTTTAAATTACAACAGATTTTCATCCATGTTTAATTTTAACAAATTCGTAATGATCTGTTTTTTAGCACTTGGTTTTTCATCCTGCACCGTTTCACGCTTTTCCAATAAAAAAAGCAGTGAAAACCTGATAATGAAAGTATCGGAAGATGAAACCTTTATAGCCTCCGTGGGCAATAATCAACCATTGGCCAGAGGCGTAAAAAGCCGAGGACTTATTACGGCTTCAATGCTTATGCAAGCTGCCAGCGTTGGGTCTGAAGCTTTAAAAAAGTTTATTGATAACGAAAAGAAAAAATACATTGCAGAATACAGCGAAGGAATATATAACCTTTATTTTTATAGTCATCTTAGCGAAAACAATACTTGGGATCCTGAAGGATTGCAGTTAAAAGATTTCACATTTGTAAGAACATTTAAAACAAAAAGCGGAAAAATAGATACAGCGTTCAAAATTACTTTTATGCTAGACACTGCTAATGCTTTTGAGATATACAACAACGCTGTTTTTAAATTAAAATTAAAAGATATTCAAATAAATTACGCCAAAGCAAAAGTACCCACAAAACATTGGTATATGCCTTGGACCTATTTACAAAAACAACGCAATGACAAGCTGGATATGGATATTGAGATAGATTTTAATACTACCTACAATACCGAACAAGGCGTTATTCATCATGATATTGAATTGGGTAAATTTTACTTCCTAATACGAGACGCTCCGTTGGATAAAAAAGACCCAAATTATCAAAGCTATTATGACTCGCTGGTAAACGAATCCGTTGATGGCTGCAGCTTTATAGTTCCCCGTTCGTTTGGTCATTACTTTAATGGAAGTGAATATAAACCTTGTTACAGTCAGGGTAAATACAACATAACTATAAAAGTTACCGAATCGGGCAAAGAAAAATACATCGATAAATTAATCATGGATAATTCAAGTATTGCTATTGATGCCATAACCGAGCAGGTAAAAAAATAAAGTAACTTACTGCTAGTTGCTTTCGTATTACCAATAAAATGAATAATTTCATTAAATTTGCGGGCTTGATGCGAAAGGTACTTCTGTTTTTCATTTCCTGTTTATTGCTTCTTTCTTGTAAAGACAGCTATAATTACGTATCCCGTAAAGGAACCTTGCCTCAAAAGTATGAGTATGCCAAAAAATATTTTGACAAAAAGAAATACTCCAAATCACAACCGTTATTAGAGGAAATTTATCCTCTGTTTAAAGGAAAAAAAGAGGCGGAGGATATTTATTATATGCTTGCCTACAGCCACTACAAATTGCACGATTACTTATTGGCAAGTTATCATTTTGATAATTTCACTCAACAATACAGTTTAAGTTCAAGGGTTGAAGAATGTGCCTTTATGCATAGCATTTGTGAGTTTTATAAATCGCTTCCACCTTATTTAGACCAAAGTATTACTGAAAATGCAATTAAGCAATTTCAATTATTCATTAATAACTATCCCGATAGTAAATACATGGCTCAATGCAATGAGCATATCGATATACTAAGAGCAAAACTTCACAAAAAGGCCTACTCTAATGCCATGCTTTATTATCAAATAGGTGATTATAAAGCGGCCAGTGTTGCTTTTGCCAATGCCATAAAAGATTATCCTGATTTACCCCAAAAAGAGGAGTTTGAATTTTTGATTGTAAAATCAAACTACTTATATTCCAAAAATTCTATTATTCAATTGCAAGTAGAGCGTTATAAAAAAGCGCTGGAATCTTCAAAAGAGTTTTATGCAGAACATTCTCAAAGCCCGAGCAGTTATGCGGAACAAATGAAGAACTTGGTATTATTAATAAACACAGGAATCGAAAAAGCGGAGAAGGAAATAAAAAGAAAAGAGATTGAACCTATAAATCCAACAAAAACAGTTATTAATTAAACATATCAATTTTTAGAAAATACAAATGAAAAAAGAAGAAAAAGTTTCAAGTTCAGCAGTAAGTCGCGACACTCGTTTATTAGATGGTCCAACAGGAAACCTTTATGAAACCGTAGCAATTATTGCTAAGCGTGCAGGACAAATTTCATTACAAACCAAAGAAGAAATGCACCAACGCTTAGAAGAATTTATTGGTGATAATGATAATTTGGAAGAAGTATTTGAAAATCGTGAGCAAATAGAAATTGCTACTTATTTTGAACAACAACCCAAACCAACTTTGATGGCAACTGATGAATTTTTGAAAGATAAAATTTATTACAGAAATCCGGCTAAAATGGATGTTGAAAAATAAAAATATAGTTTTAGGTGTAAGTGCTAGTATAGCTGCCTACAAATCAGCCACTCTTACACGTTTACTTGTAAAATCAGGAGCTGAGGTCAAAATTATTATGACCCCAAGTGCCATTGATTTTATTACACCACTTACCCTTTCTACCCTTAGTAAAAACCCTGTATATTACGAATATTGGGATACCAAAAGTGGGCAATGGCATAATCATGTGGATTTAGCCCAATGGGCTGATTTAATTTTGATAGCACCGGCCTCGGCCAATACCTTGGCAAAAATGGCTAACGGAATTTGTGATAATCTCCTTTTAGCCACTTACCTTTCAGCCAAAAGCAAAGTTGCCTTTGCTCCCGCCATGGATTTGGATATGTATATTCATCCTGCTGTAAAGGCCAATATAGCAAAGTTAACAGAATTTGGAAATTTACTTATTCCTGCCGAATCGGGCGAACTGGCCAGTGGCCTGGTTGGTGAAGGCAGAATGGCTGAACCTGAAACCATTATAAATTTTGTTGAGAAGTATTTTTCAGAGTCACAATCCCTAAAAGGTAAAAAGGCATTAATTAGTGCCGGCCCAACTTTCGAAAAAATTGACCCTGTTCGTTATATCGGAAATCATTCATCAGGTAAAATGGGTATTTCCATAGCCAATGAGTTAAAATCTCAAGGCGCTGATGTTACTTTGGTTTTAGGCCCAAGTAATGAAAGCAATATTGATTCTTTAATGAAGGTGATTCGAGTTACTTCTGCGGAAGACATGTACGATGCCTGCCTCAAAGAAGCCAGCTCAAATGATATTATGATAATGAGTGCTGCAGTTGCTGATTATACGCCTAAAATTAAATCTGATAAAAAAATAAAAAAGTCGGAAAACGAAATGTTTATCGAACTTTCTAAAACGACTGATATACTCAAAAAACTTGGCGAGATAAAGACCGATAAACAAATTTTAGTTGGTTTTGCATTAGAAACCAATAATGAATATGACAACGCCGTGGATAAACTGAATAAGAAAAACCTGGATTTCATCGTTCTCAATTCATTAAACGATAAGGGAGCCGGTTTTCAGGGAGATACCAATAAAATTACTATAATTGATAAATCTCTAAAATCAGAAACATTTGATTTAAAAACAAAAAAAGAAGTAGCCAAAGATATCGTTAACAAAATAGTTGAACTTACTAAATAATATGAGGACAAAAATTTCATTACTTTTTATTTTAATAAGTTGTATTTCATTTAAAACAAATGCTCAAGACCTTAATGCTACTGTTAAAATATTAACCAACGACCTTTCCAATCCGGATAAGGCACTGGTAGCTGATTTGCAAATTTCTATCTTTAACTTTTTAAACAATAAAAAGTGGAGCGATGATAAAATTCAGATTAACGAAAAAATTGACTGTACTTTCATTATCAACTTAAAATCGCAAAACACAGATAATTTTACCGCCACTGTAGAAATTCAATCAAGCAGACCGGTTTTTGGCTCAACTTACAATTCAATAATTTTCAGACACCTCGATAATTGGGACTTTAAATATTCACTTTACCTTCCATTAGATTATCAAGAAAGTGCCTATACTAGCCAACTTACAAGCCTTTTGGCCTTTTATGCTAATCTTTTAATTGGCATGGATTATGATTCGTATTCCCAAGATGGTGGACTGGATTATTACCGAAAAGCAAAAAATATTAAGGATTTAGCTATGAATGAAGTTGGATGGGGAATTCGGGATGGTAAAAACAGTTTTAACCGTTGGTTTTTAATAGAAAACTTAATGGATGAACGCTACAAAACGCTACACACTGCATTATATATCTATCATATAAAAGGTATGGATATTATGTTTAAAGACGTTGATAAAGGGCGAACTGCCATTATTGACGGCCTAACTGAGTTGAAAGCTATTTATAATATTTACCCAAACTCATTTTCATTGTTCTTGTTTTTTGAAGCCAAAAGCAAAGAATTGGTAAAAATATTTACCAAAGCATCTCCTTCTGAAAAAAATCGTGCTTATGAATTGCTTGTGTTACTTAATCCATACAATAGGAATAAGTATGATGAGATGCTGAAAAGTAATTAAATTACTTAGTCGAGCCTAAAAAACTAATAATTCTACAAAATAACTAAAGTAGATCTTTAGAAAAATGAAGCAATTTTTATCCTTAAGGATTTGAGTAATATTACCAAAAAACTTTATAAAATTTGATATAGTTTTTTTTACCATAACAGCTTGTCACTTTTTTTCTTGATAAAAAAAGTAACCAAAAAAATCAAGCCAAAAATATGCTTCCTCCCACTTATCCGGGTCGCGGCCCGCATTTTTGGCAACCCAACGCTCGGCTAATCACGCCAAAGCATTGGTATCTAATTGATTTGGTAAGACTTTTTGAGGTTAGACTACTTCATAAATAAATTCTTCAATTCGTGGGCATCTTCCGGTTTTATTTTCCCCGCCAGTACCAAGCGTAATTGGCGACGACGAAGTGCCCCTGCAAATTTTTCTACCTCTTCGGGAGTTTGTGGCTCCAAAGCAGGAACTTGAATAGGTCTGTGTCTTGAATCCAATGCCACAAAAGTATAATAAGCATCATTACACTTTATTTTTTCGCCACGAGGTATATTTTCAGCCCACACCTCTATAAAAACCTCCATAGAGGTTTTAAATGAGCGGGTAACCCAAGCCTTAATATTTACAACATCTCCTAATTTTATAGGTTCTTTAAAAGAAACCGAGTCAACCGATGCTGTTACCACAATTGAATTGGAATGTTTTTGCGCTGCAATGGCTGAAGCAATATCCATCCAATGAAGCAACCTCCCTCCCATTAAATTATTAAGCGTATTGGTATCATTGGGCAATACTATTTCATTCATTATAGTTAATGATTCGTCAGGAGTTTTAATTTGAGATATATTCTTATTCATTTTGGGTATAAAGATTAAAACAAAAATTACATGGTAAAGTTTAAAATAGATTTGACTTAGAAAACCTAGCTAAGCCAAATTGAAAAAAACCTAATTCTGAGAAGGAATTAAATAATCTAAAATTTCTAACACTGCATTGGCCATTAGATTTTTATTATCTAATAACGGATTCACTTCTGTAATTTCCAGTGCTACCAGTTTAGGAGATTTAAATAAATGACCTAGCAATTCTTTGGCATTTGATAAAGTAATACCATCAGGCGTGCTTGTGCCTGTGCCTTCTGATACCGTTGGATCCATGCTGTCCACATCAAAAGAAATGTATAATAAATCGCAACGCTCTAAATACTTTAAAGTTTCCTCTGCTATTTTATTAATAGGTTTCTTCTTAACATGCTCGGGGGTATAGTATTTAATTTTATTATCCTTTATATCCTTCCACTCAGGAGCTTCCAAATCTCTAATATCGATGAAAACGATATCCTCAGGAAATAATTTTGGATGTATATGCCTATCACCGGCATGTGTTAACTTTTTCCAAAAATGTTTTGTTGCTTCATCAATATCATTAATCTTGTTAGAACAGTAAACATCACCCAAGCTGGCTGCCAATGGCATACCATGCACATTTCCACTCGGTGTAGTATAGGGTGAATGTAAATCTCCGTGAGCATCAATCCAAATAACTCCTAATCGCTTATTAGGGTAATAATTTTTAATTGCTGCTATAGAACCAATGGCATTACTATGATCTCCTGAAAGAATAAGTGGAAATTGATCGTAATCAAAGCAATCTTCTACTTCATCAATAATATTATCAATCACCTTGGTAATATGATCAATATACCGAGCATGTTTAAAAGGCGTAGGATGTATTAGCTCAAAATTATGGTCTTCAATCCTTGTAAAGTGAAACCTGCTAAAAAAATCTCCCTTACGGCTAATATCAGCATACATTATGGCTTCCGGGCCATGACTTGCTCCTCGTTTGCCACAACCAAGTTCTGATGGCACCAATATGATATGATAATTTCGATTGGATGTCATGCCTCAAAGGTAAGTTAATTTTAGATTTACGATTTACGATTTTTTGGTAAATCTAAAAACATCATTCTGCAATACCAACTAATAGGCTTTTTTTGTAGAACTTCAAAAAGTCAATTATTAATGAAGAAAATATTCGTCTGAATGGCATCATCCGTATGGGTGCGGTTGGGATCCAACAAAAGAGCGAACTGTAAAATTTTCATAACTACTTTTTAACCTTACGGGTAATTTATGTGAAAATTTTGCAGTTGGTTTTGTTGGTGCCTTTTTTTGCTCCTTTTTTGGGCAAGCAAACCGAGGAACGAGGTTCATGAACACCTTTAAAAAATAAACAGCAAATCAGTGAACTAAAAAAGGAGATAAATAGAAATAAAAACATAGCTTTTGGTTGTTATGGCATCTTATATTAAAAGAGCAAACGTTCTTTTTCCTTGATGAAAAAGAACCAAAAAATCAAGACAAAACGATGCTCCCAAGCTAAACCCCATCACACCCCCGCCGTTTTGTCAAGCCCAACGCACCTTAACCCGAATACTTATTTTTAGGGATGGTATTTTTCTGCAAGGTTTAGATAATTTTATTAAAATACTTGCAAACTATTTTCAACAATTTGTTCCCACAATACTTACTATCATTTGATTTACATATTTTTTGAGGCTAGACTAATTACACCTAAACCAACTTATATTTTTTAGCATTATAAAATTTTATTGCTTCTAAAATAAAGAGGATACTACTTGCTCCTATAAAGGACGAAAGAAAATGTTTGTAGCCGGGAAATTCAAAACTAAAGGTTTGCAGTAAAATTGGTATTGAAATTACTAGTATTAACATGGTAATGGCAATAGAAAGTATAATAATTACCGCTAAATTTTTTTCTTTTATAACTGCTAAAAAACTTCGGGTTTTTGAAAGGTTGGTGATAATTAAAAAAACATTACCCATAATAAGTGAGGTAAAAGCTATAGCTCTTACTTCTCCATCAGTATGCCCTTCATTAACTGAACTAAAATAAACGATTATTACCATTGCTAGTAATAATAACCCTTGAAAAACGCTCGAAAGAATTTTTGACTTTCCAAAAAATTGTTCATCAGGTTTTCGGGGATGCCGTTTCATGATATTTTTTTCCTCCTGCTCTGATTCAAACGCTATAGAACACACAGGGTCAATAATCAATTCCATGAAAATAATATGCAATGGCATAAGCAATAAAGGCAACGATGGAATAAATGCTGGAATCATTGTAAGTCCTATAATTGGTATATGTATCGCCAAAATATAAGACATTGCTTTTTGAAGGTTATCAAAAATCCTACGGCCCGACCGAATTGCGGAAACAATAGAAGCAAAATTATCATCCAATAACACCAATGAAGAGGCTTCTCTTGCCACATCTGTTCCTTTATTTCCCATGGCTATTCCTATATCAGCCGCTTTTAGTGCCGGGGCATCATTCACTCCATCTCCCGTCATAGCCACTATTTCATTATTTGCTTTTAAAGCCTTTACAATTCTAAGCTTTTGTTCAGGGACAACCCTTGCAAAAATGGTGGTTGTATTTATTTTAATTCGCAATTCTTCATCGCTCATTTTATTCAAGTCTTCGCCCGTTAGCAAGCCACTATTCTCTAATTTTATTTGAGAAGCTATACTTCTGGCAGTGGCCGGATAATCGCCCGTAATCATTATTACTTTTATTCCAGCTTCTTTGCATTCAACTATTGCCTGCGGCACTTCATCCCTTATTGGGTCTTCAAATCCTATTAAACCTAAAAACTTAAAACTAAATCCATTCTGATTTTCCGGGAGATTCATATCACTAAGAACCGCATTGGCCACAGCTATTACTCTATAACCATTCTCAGCCATTTTATCTAAAGTTTTAGTATGTCTTGCCTTTTCAGTCTCATCCAATTTACAAAGCTTAAAAATTACTTCAGGTGCCCCTTTAGTATTAACATTAACCCTACTATCCTTATCATTTTTCAATACTCTGGTCATTGCCAATAATTCTTTACTCAATGGATATTCTTTAATTAGTTTATAGTCTGTTCTGTCAGATAAAACTAAATTTTCAAATGCATTTCCAATAGCCATCTCCATTGAATCGATTGAATCTTCCTGGGAAGCATAAAATGCCGTAATTATTATAAATTCAATCTGTTTTTCATTTACTAAAAAAAGCTTTTTTAAAAACGTCTCACTTCCATTATATACAGCAGCTACCTCCATTTTATTTTTTGTAATGGTGCCTGTTTTGTCGCTACATAGTGTGGTGGCTGAACCCAAAGTTTCAATGGCTGATGGATTGCGGGTTAATACATTTTTTCGGGAAAGCCGCCAGGCCCCAAGAGCCAAGAAAATGGTTAACACCACAGGAAATTCTTCCGGCAAAATAGCCATTGCAGCGGCTAATCCATTTAATAAGGATTGAACAAAATTTCCTCTTGTGAAATAAAAAGCAAGAACCACAGCGACACTTATAAAACCTCCGGCTATAAATAGGTTTCTAATAAGTATTTTCATTTCAGCTTGCAATCGCGTTTTACTTTGCTCTATGCTCTGCAATGAAGTCCCAATTTTACCAAATTGAGTGTTTATTCCGGTTGCTATAACCTTTGCCTTTCCTTTTCCTTGCTCTATCAAGGTTCCGCTGAACACCAATCCTGTTGATTCAGAACCTCCTTTTGAAAAACCTTTAGATACCGCAATGGATTCTCCGGTAAGCATAGATTCGTTTACTGTTAGGTTTAAGGAAGCTAACAGAACTGCATCGGCCGAAATTCGGTCTCCTTCGTTTAAAATCAGGATATCATCAGGTACTAACTCTCTGCTGGATATTTTAATTTCCACACCATCTCTTAATACCAAGGCTTTGGGTGAAGCCAATTTCTTTAAAGCATCTAAAGCTTTTTCGGTTTTTTGATATTGATAAAAGGTAATAAAAATAATAATGGAAATGCTGCAAAGCATGATTATTCCTTCCCTGTAGTCACCAAGAATCATATAAAGAAAGGAACACCCTATCAATAAAAGAAACATGGGTTCTTTCATTACATCAACCCCAATCAACCAAATGCTCTTGGGCTTAGAGGAAGGCAATTCATTATATCCAAATTTAGTAAGTCTAGCGGCTACTTCGCTTGTTTTTAATCCTTCCATATCGAATTGCTTAGTAAGTTCGAAGTTATAAATTAATACTAGGATAAATTAAAAATATAGTCTGACGAATATCATAATAAGCAAGGCAACCACTGAGCTGATAGTTTACTAAAATCAAACATCACGTTATTTCTATGCTAAGTCTTCATAAGTTATAATTCTCAGCCTATGTCTGATGTGACGGGTATGAGCCGGGAAAAAGGTCTGGGTGGCCAACTTACCGCTAAACTTATTTTAATCAACCATTTTAAAAACTACTTATTTTTGCCTTTCTAATTATAGGGAAATTACCGATATTGATTTTGTGTAAAATATATGATAAGTATAGGTATAGAAAGCCGCCAAGTCAACCCGCCACCACTCAGACCCACTGGGGCGAGACATTGGCTGGGAAGTTTACTATGGTGAGACTCGGGAGGGAATAAAAGAATTTACATTTGCAGAGCCCAAAATAGGGTTATTGCCAGATAAATATAATTTTAGTCCACTTTATGCTGACGATTTACAATAAACTGTTTTCATTGTAATTGTATTTACCCCTTGATAGACCT
>CAMDGU010000059.1 GCA_945897885.1 Chitinophaga pinensis | reverse complement strand
CAATACAATTTTTATGAAAACAACCTGTATTTATTTGATAAAGATTTTATTTCACCCATATCCGGCCTATCGCTCAATTACTATAATTATGCTTTAATGGATAGTATGATTATTGACGGCCATAAAACCTTTAAAATTATGGTTTGGCCAAAAAATAAAAAGGATTTGGTTTTTACAGGAAATCTCTGGATTCAGGATTCTACTTGGGCTTTAAAACAGGTATCACTGGAAATTTCAAAGGAAGCCAACATTAACTTTATTGAAAAAATTAAAATTCAGCAAGAAATGGTGGAAGTAGAGAAAGATTCGTGGCTGCCTGAAAAAACAAGGGTACTAATAGATGTAGCCGAGATTACAGATAATACACTTGGCATGATTGGTACATATTACACTAGTACCAAAAATCAAAAGGTTAACATAAAGTATGATGCCAAATTTTATGAGCAGAAAGTTTCAGTTAAAGAAGATGCGTACTCCAAGGATGACCATTTTTGGGATACCGCACGGCATGAGCAATTATCAGCTTCTGATATTAAAATATTTAATTTGGTAGATTCGTTTCGCAATCAACCATTGGTTAGAACGTATGTTGATATTGTAGAAATAATAGCAGAAGGATATAGACCAATTTTGAATGGAAAATATGAAATTGGTCCATATGTCTCTACCATTGCTTGGAATCCATTGGAGGGTTTTAGATTGCGGGCTGGAGTTCGTACCACTGAGGTATTATTTAAAAATGCTCAATTTGAAGGATTTGCAGCCTATGGTTTTTTGGACGAACAATGGAAATATGGGTTAAATGTAACCAAGGTACTTGACCGAACCCATTGGACTAGAGCCGGAATTGGTATTAAGAAGGATGTTGATTTATTAGGTGTTACCGATAATCCATTTATCACAAGCAGTTTATTTAAAGCATTAAATACATTGGGTTCTTACAGATTAAATTACACTTTTGAATATAAAGCTTGGGCAGAAAGAGAAGTTTTTAAGGGAATAACTTTGAGAGCTAATTTTAGGCACAATGATTATCAGTTTGTAACGCGCGAAGGTTATGACCGTTATAATTTTGCCTATTACAAAAATCCTGATTCAGCAAATATTTCAAATAAATTTAGCGTTACAACCATCAACTTAGAAACACGTATATCGTTAAAGCAGCAGTTTGTTTTTAGGCATGTAGACCGCTATAATTTTGGAAACCTGAAGCAGCCGGTATTTACTATAAATTATACAAAGGGCTTAAAAGGTACTTTAGGGGGTGAATATAATTTTGACAAAATTGGATTTAAAGTATGGCAGTATAATAGTTGGGGAAATTTTGGAAACTTTGAATACACCATTCAAGCGGGTAAAACATTTGGAACCATTCCATATCCAATTCTTGAAGTAGCCAGAGGAAATCAATCGTATGTTTCATCCTATTATGGTTATAATATGATGCAGTTTTTTGAGTTTGTGAGTGATCAATATATTTCAGTGCAATACGAACACAACGATAACGGGTTAATTTTTAACCGTATTCCACTAATTAAAAAATTCAAATGGCGTTTCTTTTACAATGCAAAATCTATTTATGGAAGTTTGAACAATAAAAATTTAATATTAGTTCCACCAACCGATAAAGCCGGAAAAGCAGTAACTCCAATTGGCGTTTATACCAAAAATAAACCCTACATAGAATTGGGGTATGGGGTTGAAAATATTTTCAAATTTGTAAGAGTTGATTTTATACACCGTATCAATTATTTAGATCCGGTTAAAAATCCGGATGCAAAGCCCTTTGGTGTTAAGGTAAATTTTGTACTTAAATTCTAAACGGCATATAAATCACATGTTTTACTTTAAAAAACAACCAAAAAATCCTTCTAAACATATTATTGAATATCAAAGGCAAAATATCTACTTTTGCCGTCTTAAAAAAAAACGCACTAATTAATTATAACAAATGAAATGCCTTATGGAAACAGTTAGTAAACAATCTAAATCCTTTAAGCCATTCCATATTACCTTAACTTAAATAGAATAAAAATAGAATAGATATGAAAAATAAAGGTTTTGTACAAATTTTTACAGTCCTTTTAGCAATTGCTTGTATTTACCAGTTATCATTTACCTGGAAAACCCGCAGTGTAGAAAGTAAAGCCAAAGTATGGGCCCAAAAAACAGGTAAGCCCGAAGCCAAGTATTTAGATTCCGTTGGTTCAGAAACCGTTTACAATTTTCTTGGTATAGTTAAATATACCTACTTGGAATGTAAAGAAAAGGAAATTGGATTAGGATTGGACTTAAAAGGAGGTATGAACGTAACGATGGAAGTATCTGTTCCAGATATCGTTGCAGGATTATCAAATAATGCTAAAGACCCAAAATTGGCTACTGCATTGGATAATGCAAAGCAGGCATTTAATGGTCAGCAGGATTTTATTGATCTTTTTAAATCAGAATGGGATAAGGTAGCTCCTGGTCAAAAATTAGCACCTTTATTTACCAATAAAGATATTAAAGATGAATTACCATTTGATGCAGCAAACGATAAAGTATTTACTTGGTTAAAAGCTCAAGCTAAACAATCGGTATCTCGTGCTTATCAAATCATTAATCAACGTATTGACCAGTTTGGGGTAGTTCAGCCTAACGTTCAGGAACTTGGTAATGGCCGTATATTGGTAGAATTGCCTGGGGTAGACGATCCAAAGCGTGTTAGAAATATACTTCAAAGTTCTGCAAAACTTGAGTTTTGGAGCACCTACCATAATTATGAAGCTTACAAATTTTTGGAAGCTGCTAATGAGGTAGTAAAAAACAAACTGGCTGCCGAAGAATTATTAAAAGGTACTAAAGGAGACACGACTAAACTTGCCGGAACAACTTTAACTCCTGCAAAAGATTCAACGTCGAAAGATACTTCAAAATCAAAATTAGGAACCATTGCTGGTGCTAAAGATACCTCAAAAAAGAAAACGCCTGAGCAACTTTTAAAAGAAAATCCAATACTTTCTTACTTAATTCCCAATACAGTAGATGATGCTGAAACCAAACAAAAGAAATGGGCTGATGGAGCAGGAATTGGTTATGTGCCAAGAACCGAAATGGAAAAATTACAAGGGTATTTTGATTTACCTGAAGTAAAAGCTGTATTGCCTCCAAATTTATTATTGCGTTGGAGCTTTAAACCGGTAGCCAAAAATTCGCCTTTCTTTATGCTTTACGGTGTAAAAGCAAGCCGTGATGGATTGCCTGCATTACCTGGTGATGCTGTTACAAGTGCTCGTAAGCAAGTGAGTCAAAATGGTGAAATAGGTGTTTCTATGACGATGAGTCCTGAAGGGGCTAATGACTGGAGACGAATTACAGCACAAGCTGCTCCAACTGTAGATGCAATTGCCATCATGTTGGATGATAAAATTTATTCAGCACCTACTGTTCGTAGCGAAATTGCGAATGGTATGTCTGAAATTTCAGGAGGATTTGATGACCGTGAAGCAGAAGATTTAGCTAATATACTAAAGGCAGGTAAATTACCGGCTCCTACTCGTATTGTTGAAGAAAGTGTAGTTGGACCAACTTTAGGAGAATCTGCCCGTAAAGCAGGTTTCTTATCTATGATTATTGGATTTTTGGCAGTTATTGTTTTCGTAATCCTTTATTATGGCCGTGGTGGTTGGTATGCTATTATAGCTTTGTTAGCTAACTTATTTTTCTTGGTTGCTATTATGGCTGGATTCAATGCAGCATTAACTCTTCCAGGTTTAGCCGGTTTGGTATTAACAATGGGTATGGCTATTGATACCAACGTACTTATTAACGAAAGGATAAAAGAAGAACTTGAAAATGGTAAAAATTATGCCAATGCTGTAACTATTGGTTACAAGCAGGCATTCTCGGCCATTATTGACTCCAATTTAACAACCCTTATCGGTGGTTTAATTATGGCTTACTTTGGTTCTGGTCCGGTAAAAGGATTTGCCGTAGTTCTTATCATCGGTATTTTCACCTCGTTATTTACAGGTATATTAATTTCAAGATTAATAAACGAATGGGATATGCGTCGTGGTCATGAGGCTTCATTTACTACTAATTTATCAAGAAATTTATTTAAAAATACCAACTACAATTTTGTTGGGAAACGTAAATTATTTTATATCATATCTTCAGTGCTTATTCTTGTAGGTATTGGAAGTATGTTTACCAGAGGATTTAGCACAGGTGTAGATTTTAAGGGAGGTTGGACATACACAATACAATTTAAAGGTGATGTTAATTCTACGGATATCAGATCAGAATTAAACAAAGTGATACCTGAAAACGTAGAGGTAAAAACCTATGGTACCAATAATCAGTTCCGTATTACTACTGCCCACAAAATCGACGACCAAAGTGCAGATGCTTCTGAAAAAGTAGAAGCAACTATTTTGTCAGGGTTAACTAAATTTAAAATAACTCCGAAAGACATTCTTTCAACCAGTAAAATAGGCCCTACAATAGCAGCCGATGTTAGAAGTGAATCCACCATTGCCGTTATTCTGGCGGTTTTGGGTATTTTCTTATACATTGTAGTTCGTTTCCGTAAGTTATCATACGGTATGGGTGGAGCTGTAGCCTTGATACATGACGTACTTGCTGTTTTGGCGTTGTTCTCATTATTCTGGGGTATCTTACCATTCCCGTTAGATGTGGATCAAGCGTTCATCGGAGCACTGTTAACAGTACTGGGTTATTCTATTAACGATACCGTGGTAGTATTTGACCGTATTCGTGAGTTTGTGGGAATTAAAAAGTATGACGATCAAAGCATCGTTGTAAATGATGCGATTAATCAAACCTTAAGTCGTACGGTTGTTACGGCATCTACATCTATCATTACCCTTTTAATATTATTTATATTTGGCGGTGAAGGATTGAAAGGTTTCACATTTGCATTATTAGCAGGTATTTTAATCGGAACCTATTCTTCTATATTTATAGCTTCTCCGGTTGTTATTGATATGGGTCTTAAAAAAGAAGAACATTAATCAAACGATATATTTTATTAGAAAAGCCCCGAGAAATCGGGGCTTTTCTATTTTTAAAAAGCTTTAAAATTTCATCAAATGACAAAAGAAATTACATTTTCCACCAATAATTTAGAAAAAGCATCCAGCCCTTACCTGCAGCAACATGCTCACAATCCGGTGCAATGGTATGAATGGGGAACCGAAGCTTTAGAAAAAGCAAAGGCTGAGAATAAACCGCTTTTGATAAGTATTGGTTACAGTGCCTGCCATTGGTGCCATGTGATGGCGCATGAGGTTTTTGAAAACGAAGAATCAGCGGCCATAATGAATACCTATTTTGTTAATATAAAAATTGATAGAGAAGAGCGGCCGGATATTGACCAGATTTATATGGATGCTATTCAAATGCTTACCGGCAGAGGAGGTTGGCCGTTAAATATTTTCACATTGCCTGATGGACGACCGTTTCATGGAGGAACCTATTTCCCTAAAAAAGACTGGGATATTATTTTAAACCAATTGGCTGATTTATGGCAAAACAAACCGGAAACCGTTTATGATTATGCCTCCAAATTGGCTGAAGGAATTAAATCTACCAACAACCAAAGCTTTAAAAAAACAGACTGGACCGAAAATGATTTTCATTATTCCATCAATCAATTAAAAACAACCTGGGATATGCAGTGGGGTGGTTTTAATCGAGCTCCAAAATTTCCTTTGCCCGTGGTTTATAAATTTGCATTGCATTATTTTCACCTTCACCACGACCCGCAAGTATTGGAATGGTTGATGTTGAGCCTAAAACGGATGAGTCTTGGTGGATTGTATGACACAGTAGTAGGAGGGTATTCCCGCTATTCGGTGGATATAAAATGGCATGCGCCTCATTTTGAAAAGATGCTTTATGACAACGGGCAACTTCTTTCTTTATTAGCCGACAGTTACATGGTAACCAACGATGCGTTTTTAGCAACTAAAATAGAAGAGACCTATCGTTTTATGCTGAACGAATGGCAAAGTGCTGACGGTGGCTTATACAGCGCATTGGATGCCGACAGCGAAGGGGAAGAAGGGAAATACTATTGCTACACTTGGGATGATTTGGTAAGAATTGGATTACCCGATAAAAACCTTATCAATTATTTTAACCTTACTGTTGAAGGAAATTGGGAACACGGCAAAAATATTTTGTTTGCCACCCAAACTCCAAAGGATTTTGCGATAGCCCAAAAATTGGAGTTAGATAAATTTGAAAAGGATTTAAATACGTTTTTAAATGCTTTAAAAAATGAAAGAACCCATAGAGTAAAACCAGGATTGGATGATAAAATATTGACCTCTTGGAATGCTTTGGCCGCCACAGGATTGTTAAAATGTTACCAAGCCACCGGCAACAAAAACTATCTAGAAACAGCCGAAAAAGTTTTAAATTTTATTGAAAGCAACCTTTGGATTAAAGGGCAACTCTATAGAAATTATAAAAACGGAACCGCCACCATTCCTGCATTTTTAGAAGATTATGTGTTGGTGGCAGAAGCCTTAACATTGGGGTATCAAGTAACGTTTAAAACCAATTATTTAGTAAAGGCTAAAGAAATGATTGAACATATACTTCAAAATTTTGGGCAGCCCAATAATCCGTTTTATCTATTTAATCCTGACCCTTCCGGTGAATTATTTGTTAAAAAAACCGATTTGGGGGATGATGTCATCGCAAGTGCCAATTCGGTATTATGTGAGTTGTTACTAAAACACAGTTTTTATTTCGAAAAACACGAGTGGCGTGAAATAGCTTTAAATATGTTGCAAAATATTAGGAGCAATGTATTGCAAGGGCCGGCTTGGTATAGTAATTGGTTATCGGCAGCTATGTTGGTGGATTCCGGAATGAACCAGTTAACGGTGGTTGGTTCTTCTGAAACAATATTTAAAGGAAACTATTTACCCAATACTATTTTGGCATGCCCGTCTATGGATATTCCTTTATCTGCTGAAAAAATGGAGGCAAAAGCCGGTTTTTATATTTGCCGTGATTTTGAATGCTTTGCCCCGGAAACGGATTATGCAAAAGCGATGGAGAGGTTGTATTAACTCAGTACATAGTAATCCTCGTTAGCATCTAGGACTAGTTAGGGGATAGTTTTAGTGTTTCCATTCGTCAAGTCTAAAATTTTTTACAACTGAGTCATTCGTGAATTCAATAAACAATGTCTTTCCATTTTGAGGGTCGATGTTCCAACCGTAATCAACCATAATTTCATAGCCTATTGTATTTGGTGAGTTATTTTGATGATTTTCTGAGTTTCCTAAGAGATTCAGAACATCGTTCATTGTCATTCCTATTTTCAAATGGTTTTTCATTAAGTCGGTTGCCATTTTTTCACGATAGACATAGAAAATATCGGCTCGCTCATTCCAATTTTTTTTGTCAAATTCCATTTGTTGATTACCACAAGAAGCCAACACTGAAATTAAAAAAATGGAAAAAAATTTCACCCTTCTTCTCTCCATTTTTTTGTCTTTGAGCTGTAAATATTGGAAGTTCCTAAACCCAAGCCATACCATATTTCATACTCGTCTTCACTTTTCTTTATGTAAAATGAAAGATGGTATTGATTGTCGTCTATACCAACATCAGTTACTTTTTCTGGTAGTTTTCCAGTTTCTAGTCTATTAGCTTCAACTTTTTCAATAATCAATTCTGCGTGTTTTTGTCGTTCGCAAAGAAGTCAACAACAACTGCTTAGAAAAAATAAAGTCGTCAATATAATTATTCCTTGTTTCACTTTTTTTTGTCTATTTTGGCTTAGTTGCGGGGGCGTCCCGTCCTAAGTTGACCGCTAATAAGTATGTATAATAATCCTTATACTTTTTATTTCCACCCAAGGTATTAAATTATCTTTTAATAATCCTCTGCACCGCTGTTCCGGCTTCGGTACTTATTTTTACAATATACATTCCTCCCGAAAGTTGGCTCATGTCCAGTTCGTTGGAGTCTTTCACAATTTTTTCTGCTTTAAAATCTCTATCGATAACCAATCGTCCGGTAATATCATAAATACTTACCCGTTCAATGTTTCCACGGTAGGCATAAATGGATAATGAGTTGCCCACAGGCACGGGGAATAACTGTATTTCGGGGCTGTTAGTTGGTCTTACTTTCAAAACCGTTGATTTACAAAGTATCCAAACTTCGGGGTCAAACGCCACCGATTGTGGTATAAAATCCAAATCGGCTGTAAAGGTATTGTCCTTGGTCAAAGGGTCAAAAATCATGGCTGTATCCCTTGTCTTTCCTTTAATTACAAACGGCAACGGAATATTAAAAAAGGAAACACTTGGATGCGATGGCGTTTGCCGAATACGAATGGAAATATGATTGCCCACATGGCTCCAGGTTATATCGTAATTGGGATGCCCTTCGCCATAATACCAGTCTTTAAAAAACTCGGTAAGATTTTGCCCGGAAGCTTTTTCCAATTCTTTTTTTAAAGCATCGGTGGTGCCAAAACCATAGCTTATTCTGGGTTTTGTTGTATAATTTCTAACACCTTCAAAAAAAGCTTTGTCACCAAGTTTCCAGCGCAGCATATGTAAAACAAACGACCCTTTATTGTAGGTTAGTCTGCCGCTAAAGAGCCGGCTATTATTGGTAGTATCTTTTATAAAAACAGAACCATTATCTGCAGCCACTACTTCACTTCTTGAGGTAGACATCACATTTTGAAAATCTTTTTTGGATATTAAATTTTCATGACAAAGGGCATTAAGATAGGTTGCAAAACCTTCGTTTAGCCATAAGTCTTGCCATGAGCCGCAAGTAGCCCAATTACCAAACCATTGATGCGCTAGTTCATGCGCCACCAAATCAAAATTAAAACTACCCATGAAACTCATCGTTTGATGTTCCATCCCACCACCCCAGCCCCATTGGGCATGGCCGTATTTTTCTTTTTTAAATGGATAAACGCCAAAAAGACTATCAAAAAATTGTATCATTTTGGCTGTGACAGGTGTTTTGATTCGGGCATTTGTCTCACTTTCAGGGTATACATAATTTAAAATTGGCAACGTATCATTGCCGGGATAAATGACATAGTCGTTATAGGCTACATAATTGGTAACGGCTATGGCCACAAGATAAGTAGCTATAGGATACCGATGCCGCCAATGGTATAATTCCTGAGAGTCGTTGATTTGTTTTTCTACAATTAACACCCCGTTGGAAGCCGCTTTGTTTCCTTTTTTTACTTTCACCACCACATCCAGCGAATCTATTTTATCACTTAGGGATTCTTTACACGGCCACCAACCCTTGGAACCATAGGGCTCAGATAATGTCCAGGCAATGGGTTTTGGGTCGGCTGTATTGTGCATATCAAACACAAAACTGTTGTATGAGTTATCTTTAGCCGGGTTTCCCTGATAATAAACGGATACCGAATCCATATCACCAATATTTAGACTGTTTAAAAGCTGTATGGTAATGGATTTATTAAGATGGGTAAAGGATAGTTTTTTATTTTTAGAAACAACCGAGTCTACGGTAAGGTAGTTTTCTAAATCAAATTGTAGGAGATTGAAGGCCGGTTTTAAAGGTTTAAATGCAGTGGTAACTTTTCCATTAATCCATCGTTGGTCCATGTTTATATCTACCTCCAGCCGTTGGTAAACAATATCGTAACTTTCAGTTAAAAGCGATTTTTTGAAAAGCACCTTTGATTCATACCGCTGTTTTTCACTTTTGGCAATACTTTCCAAATCCGACTGTGCAAAAGCGTTTAAGGACAAAAAAGCAATAATAAAAAGGTTACAAAACCTGCAAAAAGCCATATTGCAAATAACGAATTAAAGTTTAATAAAGTTTTGGCAAAGATTACAAAAGGCTTAAAAATGATTTTACAAAAATTTGTCATATTGGGCAGTTATTTACTATTTTTGCATCCCTAATAAAAAAGGTCCTGTGGCCGAGTGGCTAGGCTCAGCTCTGCAAAAGCTGCTACAGCGGTTCGAATCCGCTCGGGACCTCCAAGTCACTTTCGTAAGATTTCGTAGCCCGTCGCAATCCCTTTGTTGACGGGCTTTTTCGTGAATTTATTTTCGCAACGTTTCGCCATTTACCTATATTTGTTTCACCAATGTTTCACCAAAATGACCAAAAATAGGGTAATTCCAGTCCAATTATGAGCAGCAAACCAACCTTTACTTTCTATTTAAACACCTATAAAAAAGACAAAAATGGGAAGTTGCCAATTTATATGAGGCTAGCTCATAATCGTAAAAAGAAAGAATTGGACAGTGGATATTACTGTTCTGAGGAAGAATGGAATACTAAAAAGCAAAGAACTAAAAGCAATTATACAACAAATGATCAATTAGCTGATCTGGAAGGTCGATTTTATGATAAAATAAATGAATTTAAAAAGTCAGAAAGTCAGATTGATTTGGAAAAACTTAAGAATTATGTAACCAATACGGTTGTTGATACCATACCTATACTTAATGATTACATTCAATTGTATTGCACGAATGTTGGTTTAAGAACCGATGTTACCCATTATACAAAAGATAAATATGGGCAGATACAACAAACAATGGAGGCATATTTAAAAAAAATAAAAAGAAGCAATTTGCTGATAAATGAAATAGACTTTCGATTAATTGATGGTTACGATTCGTTTCTTCGAAAAAGTAATTTTTTTGGCAAACAGCTCGCTCCAAATACACTAGCCAAATATCACACACGCTTAAAAACAATTTGTCTCAAAGCCTTAAACGAAGGTTTACTTAAAGCCAATCCATACACTAACTTTAAAATTAAAACTGTTCCCACAACTCGCTCATATCTCACACTGCAGGAAATAAAAAATATTGAAAAGTTGGATTTAGATGATGAAGGTCTTGAAAAATCAAGAGATGTTTTTTTATTTTCGGTTTATACAAGTTTGAGATTTTCTGATGCATCTGCTCTGAAAAAGGATAACTTATATCATGATTCAAAAAAGAAAGTTCATGTTAAATGGATTGTAAAAAAATCAAAACAACAAATTTCATTGCCCCTTTTCGATATACCCATAAAAATTATTGAAAAGTATGCAACCTCTGATGAATGCAAAATATTTAACACGATACTGCCAGGTGTTACAAATCATCAGGCAAATATTGACTTAAAAATTATAGGTAAATTGGCAAAAATAAAAATGAATTTAACGTATCATGTAGCACGACATACATTTGCAACCACTATGTGGTTAGATAATGGCGGATCAATTGAAGTGCTTCAGAAAATACTTGGGCATAGCAATATTCGTGAGACAATGATTTATGCAAAAATCACCTCCAACCTTTTGGAAAAAGCGTTTGAAGAGGTTAATAACAAACTTAACCATGGTTAAAAAGAGGAGGAATTTAGCAACATTAATTGAAATTGACGAAAGGTTAATTAATAAAGAAAAATTAAATACTGAAATTAATTCAATTCCAAAAGAGCAAATTGAGACCTTTGAAAAAAATATTCAGGATTATCAAAGCTTAATTGAAGAAAGTAACGGCTATTTGGCCAACTTTTATATTGCGATTTACCTGCATATAAATTCTATGGTTGTTAATTCGGGTTTAAATGAAAACCAATATTTACAAGATACAAAAACACCTAGAGAAATTTATGATTTATTAGGAAATAGTCTAAGAAAATATTTTGAAAAAGTAACACCCATTTTAAATTCCTTGAACGACTATTTTGATGGTAAAGGACAAATCACGACAATTATTAATACTAATTATGATGCCTATACTTACCTGAAAATTGAAGCAGATGGGAGGGACAGGATTTTCCAAAATGTATCCAATTATTTTATTAATAAATTAATATTAGATGAAATTCCACAAGAGGTGATGGGTTTATTCAAAGAACTTATAATAGATATCTTACCGGATGCAGAAAATTTTAATTCTGAAAAACTAAGTTATATAAAGGGAATAACAACTAGTGTAGTATTAGAAGCTGAAAAAACGAATCAAGCTTTAAGTGATTTAAATAGCAATATCAAAGATTTATTTGGAATTGACCTTTCCAAACTAATAAATGCAGCCAAAGAAAGATATAAAGAAAATGAATTACTCAATGGGGAACTATTATTTACTGAAATTTATTTTAAGGCCATCAGTGCTGAAATTAAGTTTAGAAAAAAAAAGGCTCCTAAAGTATACAAATATGTCATAATGCATAATATTTTATCTATCACCCACCCCCTTCAATTTACATCGGCTTCTGATTGGGATAAGGGTCAATATATCGGTGATTCCACATCTCACTATTACCGAAAAAAACAGGAAGAGGAAGTGCTTAAGTTTTTTAATTATAAGGAACTTTAAAGTATAATACCATTAAAATGAGCTTTGTATAAGGTTTTCGCCGAAAGATGAACTCATTTCGCAGTCATTTTTCGGGAGATAAAAAAGTAAGGTGGGTTATAAATTTGGATTGAAAATTTTATCCAAAGATGAGTTCAAAAAATCACTCAACAGAAGAAACCGAATACGTAATGATTCCCAGAAAGGAATTAAATACTATTACTGAGCTTCTTCGTCAAGTACTTGAAAAAGTATCTACCCAACCAAGTCATGACATATCAATTAACCCTGAATATGTGGATGAAAAGGAAGCATGTATCATTTTTAAAAGAAAAACAACATGGTTTTGGGAGAAGCGAAAATCAGGCGAACTCCCATTTTCAAAAGTTCTGGGCAAGAATTACTACAAAAGGTCTGATATACTTGCGATGTTCGACGATAATTATTCCAACAATGAAAATAAATCATAATTATGGCTAACCAATATAAACACGCTTTTACACAATTGAAAGAATATGGTATTGAGATCAATGACTCAAATTTTCAATATTTTATTACAGCTAAAAAGTGTTGTTTACTACCCATGTATTTTTATCAGGAAGATTCACAATGGTATTTGAATGTTGAGGGACTGGATAGATTTATACAGTATACAAGGAAGCAAATTAATATAGATTATAAGGATTGCGATCGAATGTTACTTAGTCAAATTAGTAACGATTTAGATAATTATTGCCCCTTCAATTTCACTGAACTTGGGGGTCTTTGCAAAATAGGAACATTACAATACATTATTAATAAAAGTGGAATCTATAAACGCAAAAAACAAATTTATATAGAAAGTTATTGGGCGTTAAAATCTTTTCAGGAATCAACCTACCTAATGTATCAAGAAGATTTTGAGGAAATTGGTGATAGGATATTCCATTAAAAGAAAATACATCTTTTTTGATTTTCTAGTTAATAATAAGTTTAAATTTTAATACATCTTAAAAGGTATTTTATGGTCTAATTTGATACATTAACCGTATAAACATCTGAATTATTACGGGCAATATTCTTAACTAAAAATCCACGCATAGTTGGTGTGTTTTCAATTAAATGGAAATGTTTGCAATCCGCAGGCAGACCTGTAAAAATTAAAGTGAAATTTACCGTTTGATTTCCATTAACATGCATCCAACTGGGAGCAATGGCTATATTATCTACATGCATTAACTTACTTCTATGACTCGAACCATTTGCGTAAAGAAATGTTGTTTTCCAAACCCGTAATAGGTTGCCGTGCTCACACCCCTTAAACGAACAATGCAGTATAACCTGAGACTCTACATCAACTTGATTAAGTAATTTATTCAGCGTGGCTTCATCTATCTCTATTTTAGGTTTTACCTCAGGAATATCTTCTATCTCTATTTTTGACATGGTTAATATTTAGTACTTTGATGCTAACGAATTAACAATGATTAATAAATCATGCTTACTTATTTATTACCGGTCACAACCGTTAACAATTCATTACTTCACAAAACTCAAATTTATATTTAATTTTGCTTGAATGACCAATAAACCTGCAATATTTCCTAAAGCTACACGACCATTGGAATATGTAGGATTATTCATAATGGAATTTCTAACCAAGGAGGGAGTAGCATACGTATACATGGCTGTAGATGCTTATAGCGAATTTGCATTTATTACCGGGGTGGAAAAAGATAATAGCCCCGATAATATCGTAAAACATATATATATATTAACTGAGCATCCCGAGTTTATCAAAAAAATGCACAAAGGGTTCACTCTGGTTATGGCAAATTACGAAGAACTGGAGACGAGGATAATTTCAATTATTGGTTCCAATAACGGGAAAGTGATTTTTGATGAGGCGCTTAATAGGAAAATTATTCTACCGGCAAAAATGAGCTTAGAGAAAATTAGGAACCAAACATAATTCAGATACTTTTTATAATAAGTGAAAGTGAATTTTTGTATCAAATTGAATTAATACATTTTAAATTTGATTAACTACACAAAATCAATATTTGGGTGCATCTTTTCAAACTATGATAGTATTTTGTGATTTTTTACCAAGATGTAAATGGCAAATCAGATAAGATAATACCATTAAAATTTATGAGGTTGCCCACGGCAATCTTATAAATAGTATTTCAGCAAGTTGGGGGGCATAGTGTT
>CAMDGU010000058.1 GCA_945897885.1 Chitinophaga pinensis | reverse complement strand
ATAGCGCCTTGCTTTACAAGTTCAGAGTAATCTACTTTAGGGCCAAAACCCAATAAATTTTTTAGTGCGTTTAACATTTTTTTATAGGGATTGAGAGTGATAATAATTTACATCTAACCATGATCCTCCATTTACACATTCAATACCTTGCTGGGCAAGAAAGCCATGAGCCATTCCGCTTCTGCCACCTGATGCACAGCATAAAACCAAGGGTGTTTTAAGATCTTTAATTTCGTTCATTCTAACTGTAAGTTCTTGAACAGGTATATTGATTGAACCTGCTACATGGCCTCCCATAAACTCTTGAGGAGTTCTTACATCTACAATTGTACCTTGTTTTTCTTTGATTATTTTTTCTACGTTCATTTTTAATTTTTTATTCGTTTATGATTATTTTTTGTGTTGCTTTTTCGTATGGTGTTTCTAAAGTTACCATATATGTTTTTCCGTAATTTATTTTTTTAATTTTATAGGTTATTAAATTTTCACCTGTTTCTAAATTGGTAAGAGTTTCGGCTTTAAGTAGTTTGCCTTCCATATTAAAAATACTCACATTCACATCGGCAGGTTTTGCTAAATTAAATTTTATAACAAAATGCCCGTTGTTAGGGTTAGGATATACCTGCATGTGCAAACTACCCTTGCTTTGTGGGTTTAATTCATGAATACCAACCGTTGAATTTTTAATTAAATTTACCTTAAAAATTTGGCTGCTGGCTGCACTCTGTGTTCCAGTATTAGTAAAAAAAACATTGGCTGCACTGCTGCTAATTCCCCCAAAAATGTAGCCAACTAAAGTTGTATCAGATTTTAGGTTATCTAACTTTAAAACATGGTTTTCGTATTTTGGTAAATCTTCATTTAAGATAAATTCAGAACCCGCACCTAATAAAGCCGGCATTTGGACAGGGAGTTTATATTCTCCCATTATCCCACTGCCGTTGCGGGTTACCCGGGCTATAGTTTTTACAAATGGTACATCATTATCTTGCACCAAAATATTTGAACTATCATAGTATTGAGCTATTCCACCAAAAAATACAGTATGCATTTCATTTGCCTTAGCACTGTATAATCCAATATTAGCGCAGTGATAATGGTTGTAATATTGAGAAAAGGCATTGTTTACAGAATAACCTGAACTGTCAATATTTACACAGTTAAGGTAAGGAATGTCTGCTATTGTTTGAAAAACGCCGGAAAATGCGGTAAGTCCTTCTTGGCCATTTGGCATTATTTGGGCGGCAACATTGTAATCACGTCGATGCAAGTTCACACTATCTGTAACTGTTGAAAGATGTTTAACAGAAAAATTTAAACTATTATTTGCAATGCTAAACTTTCGGATAGAGTTGGTGTATTGTTGTTTAAAACCAGGGCCAAAATCCGGGCCCATTGGATTATATCTACCATCAAATTTTTGACCACCTACGAGGTAGTATGTATCATAAATTTTTTCTAAATGACCTCCGGTAATGGCAAAGTTTTGATGCGTTATTTGTTTAAAATAAGTGTGAAACGATTTGCCATTTATAATAGAGTTAATAACCAAAGGAACATTAATAGCAGTGAAATTAGGATAAGTAATATGGTCGCCGGCTGAATTGCTATATCCATAGCCACCAATGCAATATAACATGCTATCATCCTGGTAAAACTCCATATTGGTTGAACTTAATTGTTCTTGAATGGAAGTGGGCAAACTGGTTAATGGAGCTGTCCATTTTTGCTTCGAACCTAGGTCAACAACAATAAGTTGATTGTTATGACCTGCTAAATCAAATGCTGCAAAAGGCTGTCGTCTGTGCAATCCATCCAATCTTCCGCCAATAATAAGCCATTTGCCTTCATGCTGTCCAAATGAAAAGGATTGAATGCCAGCTAGACCAGTAATCTTGATGGGTTCTAATTGAATATTGAAAGGATCAATTTGCGCCACCGATTTCAAATTGAATACTACTAAAATCAGGCTTAATGAATATAATGTTTTCATTATTTTTTTACTGTTTTTGGGTCTTTTTGAAAAATATTAAAAAATAATCCTCCCATTAAAGCACCATATAATGTGCTGTTCAAAGGCTTTGAAGTAATGGCACAAGTTCCAGTGGCACACCCTACAAAATGATAGTAAAGATAGCCGCCAAGTGCCCCTAGGACTACCCCGATAATGGTGAGAATATATTGTTTCATAAAACTCAATTTTTAAAATGTTTTTACTGCTTCGCTTAAATCATAAACTTGCGAGGTTCCGTTAAGTTTAGATTTTATGATACTACTTCCGGCCGCACTTCTGTAACCTCCTGCACAATGCACTATTATAGGTTTGTGCAAGGGTATTTCGTTTGTTCTTTCTCTTAATTCGTATAATGGAATATGAAGAGTATTTGAAAAAATTGGCTTTGTTTTTACCTCAGAAAGGTTACGAATATCAATAATGGTAAAAGCTTCCTCATTGTTTCTAAGTTCTTCACTATCAAAAAATTTCATTTCCGTATTTCCAAAATCTACCGTAAAAGCCAACTCTATTTGTTGTTCATATCCAATCTTGGCACTACGTTCAATCAACTCTTTTAAAATAGTATCATTTTCTGCAGTCAAATAAAATTTTTCATCAGGGTTTACAATGCTGCCCAACCAAGTTTCAAATTTTGTATCGTTCATCAGGTTGATGGCATTTTTTAAATGACTTCTTTTAAATTGTTCCTGTGGTCGGGTATCAATTATTGTAATATCAGGATTTAAAGAACTTGCACAACCTGAACATGTAATAGGTTCTCTTTTTTCAACTTTAGAAATGCTGATAGCATAATTTTTTGCTCCCTTTTTATTTAAACCTACATCAAATGGAAAGTATTTCGGAATAAAAGGTTGGTCGGCTAATAGTTCATTTACAAAATCCGTTTCACTCATTGCTTGCAAGCTCCAGTTGTTTGTTTTTTCATCACCAATAGTGCTGCTGTTTTGAGCACTTAATCCTTTACCACACAGGCTACCAGCACCATGCGCAGGATATACCTTAACGTCATTTGGCAAAGTCATTAACTTATTGCGAAGCGAATAATACATTTGTTTTGCCAAATCAGCTCTTGATGCAGTAATTGCTCCGGCTTCTTCTCGCAAATCTGGTCGGCCACAATCACCAATAAATAAAGTATCTCCTGTGAAAATGGCTTCTTCTTTAAGGTCTTCATTAATAGCCAAAATACTAATACTATCAGGCGAATGGCCAGGTGTATTGATTGATTTTAGTGTAATGCCATCTAATACAATGGCATCACCATCGTCAAAACTTTGATGCGAATATTCGGCTCCTAATAATTTACTTACATAAATAGTAGCTCCGGTTGTATTTGATATTTCTAAATGGCTGCTTACAAAATCGGCGTGAGGATGTGTTTCAATAATGGTTGTAATTGTAGCATTCTCCTCCTTGGCAAAATCATAATAGGGCTGTGGATTTCTCGAAGGATCAATCAGAGCCATTTCGCCATGGCTAACTATTGCATAAGAATAGTGTGCTAGGTTCTTATCTTCAAATTGTTTGATTTTCATTTATTTATTTCTTAATTTGATGATACAAAGTTAGGCACGTTATAAATAGCGGTCAGCTACATTTGTTACATAGCCAACTTTTTTTTATGCGGTTTCTAAAATTAATTCAGAACTGATTTTAGTTTCAGCATTACAGTTTTTCCAAGTTGAATAGCCGCCGGAAAGATTGAAGACATTTTGAAACTCATTTTGATTTAAAATAGAATAAAATCAAAAGACTTAATCCCACGCAATTTTCCAAAAGCTTTCTTGAAAAAGACCAAAACTGATTGCTGCTAGAATTATACCTGAGTAGATAGGATGCCTTACCAATTTATAAAGTCCTGTTTTAATATGGGTTCCTTCACTTAATTGGGTTGGAAAAGGAGTGAGATTTTTATTAACTTGTAAAAGCGCCACCAATAGAATAATCAAACCCAATATTGCTATTACTAAACCTAAGTATTTAAAAGGTTCAAAAATTTTGAAATCAAGTGAAAATGCGGTAATGAAGTAAACGATAAATAGTAAATTTGGATGCTTACAAACATCAAATCCTTTCCAGCAATTTTTTTCATAAAAGGGTGATTTTATTCCGGCCTAATTTTACAAAACCTTCATATTCCATTTGTTTTAGAAGTCTGGAAACTACCACCCGCACTGTTCCTAATTCATTGGCGAGTTGTTCATGGGTTACATAAAGGGTATGACTTTTGGTTAGCTCGCATTTCTTTTTAATAAAATTAAGAAGTCGCTCATCCATTTTTTTAAAGGCCACAGCATTTACCACTTCCAGTAATTCTTCAAATCTTTTGTGGTAAAGCTTAAAAATATAATCCAACCATTCAGGATATTCTTTAATAAGCAAACTTACTTTTTCAATAGGTATAAAAAGAATTTCTGTGTCGTCTTCTGCTACAGCCTTTACTTTACTAGTATCATTATGAATGCCACCCAAAAAGGACATAATGCAGCTTTCACCGGCTTTGATATAATACAGCAGAATTTCTCTTCCATCATCGTCAGATCGAATAACTCTAAGACTGCCGCTTTTTACAATAGGAATAGAATTGATATGAGAACTTTCATTTAAAATAACATCCCCTTCTTTAAAGGTTTTTGGAATTCCATAGGCATGAAGTTTTACCTGCATTTCCATGGATGGTGAAAATTCTACTAAATTATCTAATTCCATTTTTTATAAATTTAGTTATTAAAATTATTGTTCACCACCACTGTATCCGACCAGTCATCGTGCCAGGCAGTGTTGCTAAAAAACATACTGAAAGGTTCAAATGGTACTATTCTGCTCAAGGTTCGGTAGAGTATTTGTTGGGCCGTTAGATTGTTGTCATCGGTTGAAATAACTTTAGTATATGTTATTAATTTTCCTAATGTTTTTCCGGTATACAATTCAGATAAAAAATATACCAGCATGCAAAAAAGTACGGCATAAATATTTACCATCACATCATCCCAACCTTGCGGATTTTCATCAATATTTAGTTCATAAAATACACGGAACGCTATTTGAATGGCGTATACATCAATAAGTAAATTTACAAATCGTTTCCATTTTGGAGCCAAATGATTTTTAAAATCACGATCTTTGGCTATTTCATCAAAATCTAATAGTGTGTTTTCCATTTTTTAAAATCTTTTACTCGTTGGCTATAAAAGCTGTAAATGATTAATTAACTAAAACTTTTGCTCACCAAAAGGTCTTTGCTACCGCCGCTGTAGTCATAAAAGCCTTCACCGGTTTTTACGCCTAATTTTTTGGCAGTAACCATATTTGTAAGCAGTGGGCATGGGGCATATTTAGGGTTTCCAAATCCATTGTAAAGTACCATTAAAATACTGTGGCACACATCCAAACCAATAAAATCTGCCAACTGCAATGGTCCCATTGGATGAGCCATTCCCAATTTCATAATGGTATCAATTTCACTTACTCCAGCCACACCTTCGTGCAGGGAGTATATAGCTTCATTAATCATAGGCATCAATATTCTGTTGGCTATAAAACCGGGAAAATCATTTGCCAAGGTTGGCACTTTTCCTATGGCTTTAGAAAGTTCCATAATTGTGGAGGTTACTTCTTTTTCGGTACTATAACCATTTATTACTTCAACAAGTTTCATTACCGGCACAGGATTCATAAAGTGCATACCAATAACATGACCGGGGCGGCCGGTGGCCGATGCCAATTTTGTGATAGAAATAGACGAGGTATTACTTGCCAAGATACAACCTGACGGTGCATGAGCATCCATATCGGTAAATATTTTTAACTTAAGGTCAATGTTTTCGGTGGCAGCTTCCACTACAAGTTCAGCTTCTTTAACACCTTCGGCAATAGAGGTAAAGGTAGTTATATTAGCTAATGCTGAATTTTTTAACGTTTCGGTAACATTACCTTTGGCTATTTGGCGGTCAAAATTTTTGGTAATAGCGGCTATTGCTTTTTCTAATGCGGCAGGGTTCACATCTATTAATGCTACCTGATAACCATGTTGTGCAAATACATGAGCTATTCCGTTGCCCATGGTTCCTGAACCAATAACTGAAATGTTTTTCATTCTATAAATATTATTTTTTTTAAAAGGTTAATGTTAAGTGCAAGCCGGAGCGGATGCCTTGATTAGGCAATAAAGCAATGGTGGGTTGCCAGCCAAGGCTTAGGTCTTTATTTATTTTAAATTCTTGTAAATGGGCATCAACATTGGCATCTATTATATTTAAAGTATATAATCCAACATAGGCCAATAGGCATATATCCCTGTTTCTTCGGTGGTAGTTTCTCATACTTTGAACGGTTCCGTCCGTTAGGTTTGGGTATTTTGTATCTACGGTGGTGGCAAGTGTATCAAATCTAACATTTACAGCTAGCTGATAGCTTTTGTATTCTTTTTGATTAAAAATAAACCCCGCTGTGATACCTGCAAACCCTGCATAAATAACCCCTGCTTTCCATACCTTACCATTATATATTTGGCCAAGACCCGGACAAAAGGCGGAATAAAGTGTTGCTTTTCTTGGGTTAAGGCGTTTTATACCTAAAGAGTCTGCAGTGTTTTTTTGCGCAGATAGAGACGTGCATTGAAACAGTATTGCTACAGTAAATAGTAAAAAAAATCCTGATTTGTGCACCCGGCAAAGTTAACTTACCAAACCCACAATCAAAAGCACTTTCAAATCTACAATTGTTTCAAAATTTCCTTGAAATGATCACGATTTTCAAATTCAATGATAATGCTGCCTTTTTCGCCACCGCGAGGTTTAATTTCTACCGCAGCTTTGTATTTTCTGGCTATCATTTCACCAAAGTTTTTAAACTCAGCAAAGTGTTTTGAAACCGGCAATGGTTCATCATCACCTAAGTTTAATGGCTCAATAAATAATTTTTCCTGCTTTTGTTTTGGTGAACCTTGCTTGGCTAAATTTTCAACGGCACGAACCGACAAACCTTCGGTAACGGCACGCTGGTATATTTCCATACGCCATTCATTGCTTGTTACATTTATCAAAGCACGGGCATGGCCCATGGATATTTTATTTTCTTTTAACCCTAATTGAATTTCATCAGGAAGTTTTAAAAGTCTTAAGAAATTGTTTACAGTTGTTCTGTTTTTACCAACTCGTTCCCCTAATTCTTCCTGCTTAAGGTCACATTCTTCCAACAAGCGCTTGTAACTAATGGCAATTTCAATAGGGTTAAGTTCTTCCCGTTGAATATTTTCAATAATTGCCATTTCCAGCATTTCCTGGTCATTGGCCACTCGTATGTAGGCCGGTATTTCGGAAAGTCCTGCCAATAAAGAGGCGCGGGTTCTTCTTTCTCCCGAAATAATTTGATACCTTTCAAAACCTACTTTTCTTACCGTTATTGGCTGAATTACACCATGGATACGAATGCTGTCGGCCAACTCATTCAGGTTTTCTTCATTAAATTCAGTTCGTGGTTGAAACGGATTTGCTTCAATTTGACTGATAAAAATATGAGCTACTGAATTTAAGGTTTTTAGCTCAATTGATGAAATGTCGGTATCGGCACTTTCAAGCAATGCGCTTAAGCCCCTACCTAATGCGTTTCTTTTTTTTGCTGGGTTTACTGGGTTATTCATGATAATTGTTTATCCTCCTCTACCATCTTTGTCAATCCGTTTTTTTGTAATATTTCTCGTGCAAGGTTTAGGTAATTTATGCTTCCTTTACTTCCGGCATCATGTTCTATAACTGAAACACCAAAACTTGGAGCCTCACTTAATTTTATATTTCGTTGTATAATGGTATCAAAAACAAGTTGTTGGAAATGTGTTTTTACCTCATCCACCACCTGATTGCTTAATCGCAAACGCATGTCATACATGGTTAGTAAAATTCCTTCTATTTCCAACTTAGGGTTAATGCTTCGCTGAACAATTTTTATGGTATTTAATAATTTACCCAATCCTTCTAAAGCAAAAAACTCGCATTGCACAGGAATAAGAACCGAGTCAGAAGCCGTAAGAGCATTCGTGGTAATTAATCCAAGCGATGGCGAACAATCGATAATAATAAAATCATACGCTTCATTTATGCGATTTAAAGCACGGCTCATTAATTTTTCGCGGTTTGGTAAATCCACTAATTCAATTTCGGCTCCTACCAAATCAATATTGGCAGGCAATAAATAAAGGTATGGATTTTCGGTATTAAGAATAATGTCTGTTGGATTTAAATCTTGAATTATTGTTTCATACAATCCCACTTTAATATTTTTTGGGTCAAAGCCAATGCCCGAAGTGGAGTTGGCCTGAGGATCGGCATCTACCAAAAGCGTTTTAAACTCTAGTAATGCCAGTGCCGAAGCCAAATTGATGGCCGTTGTGGTTTTTCCTACGCCACCCTTTTGGTTGGCTATACATATTATTTTTCCCATTTATTTTTATTACTAAATTGTTTATTGTTTAATTCGTTTTGTTATGCTGAGGAAGGAAGCATCTCTATTTCAAAATAGATTCCTCCTTCGTAGGAATGACAATCTTTTTAATTCGTAATTGTCTCTCCGATGTTCAATAGCCTTAACTCAACGCCTTTATTTCTAAATTCTTTTGTTGCCAATTCACGGTTAATTTTTATATAACCAAACGTATCATAATGCATTCCTATTATGGTATTGCAATTAATAAATCCTGCCGCTTTAGCAGCATCAGCAGCATTCATTGTAAAGTTATTTCCTATCGGTAAAAAAGCAAAATCTAATTTATAATCCTCTGCTATCAATTTCATATCATATGTCAATGCTGTATCGCCGGCATAATAAAAGCAGGTATCGGCATTTTGAAATACATATCCCGCTGCCGTTCCACCATAGGTATCATCAGGTAATGAATTGGAATGTGAGGCATATACCATTTTAACTTTTGCAAACCCAAAATCCCAGATTCCGCCTATATTCATGGGGTGGGTATTGGTTATTCCTTTTTTGTTCAACCAGCTATGAAGTTCCCAGCTTCCTATCACTTTTGCCCCTGTTTTATTTGCCAAAGTTTCTAAATCGGCTACATGATCAAAATGCCCATGACTAACAAAAATATAATCGCATGAAATGCTGTCTAAATTTATTTCTTTTGCAAGGTCGTTGGGAGTTATAAAAGGATCAAAAAGAACCTTGGCTCCTGAGGTCTCAACTAAAAAACAGCTGTGTCCGAAATAAGTTACTTGCGTCATGTTAAAAATGGAGGTGTTGGTAGGAGGTTCAAAACTATTTTCAAAGCCTCAATAGATTTTAACAGGTTTCCACTACTTATTAACATTCTTTTGGTGTTAATTTCTTGCAATGGTGGTAATCAGAAGGTTGACCCCCGTTCGGTGTTCAAATACAACAGTGATAATGGGATTACTTCCCTCGATCCGGCTTTTGCCCGAACACAGGATAATATTTGGGCTGTAAGCCAACTGTTTAATGGGTTGGTGCAACTGGATAGTCAATTATTAATAGCCCCCTGTATTGCCCGTAAATGGGAGGTTACAGCCGATGGGTTGGTTTACAGATTTTATTTAAGAAACGATGTTTTTTTCCACAAGGATAAAGCTTTAAAAAATGGGTCATCCCGAAACGTAACGGCTTCGGATTTTGTGTATTCCTTCAACAGAATAATGGATGAAGCCACAGCATCTCCCGGTGCGTGGATTTTTAATGATAAGGTTACTGCAAATCCTTTTGTAGCCATTAACGATTCCACCCTTGAAATTCGTTTAAAAAAGCCATTTCCCCCATTTTTAGGCTTGCTTACCATGCCCTATTGTTTTGCAATACCTAAAGAAGCAATTGATAAATATGGTAAAGATTTTGGGCGGCATCCTGTTGGAACCGGACCATTTATGTTTAGCAGATGGAATGAAGAGGTGAAACTTATTTTTCTTAAAAACCCTAATTATTTTGAGAAAGATAACGGCCAACGATTGCCGTACTTGGATGCCGTAGCCGTTTCATTTTTAGATGATAAGCAAGCTGCCTTCTTAGAATTTTTGCAAGGCAATCTTGATTTTTTTAATGGTTTGGAAAGCAGTTTTAAAGATGAAATAATTGAGAAAGACGGGCGGTTAAAAGAGAAATATCAATCCAGGTTTACAACGTTGGTTACCCCTTTTTTAAATACCGAATATCTGGCTTTTTTGGTAGATGATTCGTTGCCTAATTCCCTTTCTCATCCACTGTATGATAAAAATTTGAGATTGGCCATTCAGGCGGCTATTAATAAAAAAGCCATTATGAAACATTTGCGAAACAACATTGGCTATCCGGCTGATGGGGGTTTTGTGCCTAAAGGCTTGCCGGGTTATTCGCCGCAAAAGGCTGAAGACTGGGGATACAATCCCACAAAAGCAAAAGAATATTTGGCTAAATCGGGTTGGGCAAAAACCAAAAACCCTATCACCCTTTACACCACCAAAGATTATTTAGATATCTGCCTTTTTGTTCAAAAAGATTTAAAAAATATTGGGTTGGATGTGGCGTTGGAGGTTCAGCCGGCTTCGTTTTTAAAAGAAGAAAAATCCAACAATCGTCTCAATTTTTTCAGAGGGTCGTGGATAGCCGATTATCCGGATGCTGAGAATTATTTGGCCTGTTTTTACAGCCCCAACTTTTCGCCCAATGGGCCCAACTATACCCATTTCAATAATAATACCTACGACCAATTGTTTGAATCCATTTTTTCACAAACAAACGATAGTGCTCGAATAGAGATTTACCACCAAATGGAAGCCATACTTTTGGCTGAAAGTCCTGTAATTCCTTTGTATTATGACCAATCTATCCGTTTGATTAGCCATAGGGTTAAAAATATGAAGAATACGGCGGCAAATTCACTGGATTTGAGGAGGGTGAAGATTTACCGAAACTAATTAGACCATAATATTATTGGCTATTTTCTAATAATTATTTAATTTTGAAATATGTCGGAAATACAACTGTATTCTAAAATTTCATCCCTGCCCCCAAACCTTAAAAAAGAAGTTGAGGATTTTGTGGATTTCTTGAATAGTAAATTTAAAAAAGAAACAGAAAGTTCTAAACGGAAATTGGGATTGGCCAAAGGGTTAATTAAAATGAAAGACAATTTTGATGAACCGATGGATGATTTTAAGGACTATATGTAATGGATTATTTATTAGATACCCATGCTATTATTTGGGCAATCACCGATGAGAAAAAATTATCTTCAAAGTCAAAGGCTCTCATAGAAAATAAATCGAATAAATGTTTTGTGAGTAAAGTTTCCTTCTGGGAAATAGGGATTAAGTGTTCACTCGGACGACTAGAGTTAAAAACCGACTTAGATGATATTTTTAAAATAATTGAGCAAGCTGGTTTTGAAACTTTACCTGTTTCTCATAACCATATTTTGGAAAGTACTAAACTTCCGTTTCATCACAATGACCCTTTTGATCGACTAATAATTGGTCAGGCTATGTCAGAAAAGATGACTCTTATTACTAAAGATAAAGAATTTAAAAGGTATGGGTGTGCTTTAGTTTGGTAGAGTTTAAGAAATAGGATAATCTGAAATGGAAGTACGCAAAATGTTTTAGCAAAGTTGTACAAAAATGTATAAAGGATATATTTCATTTTGCAGACTTTTATCCTTTCTGATTTTATTTTGTTTCATAAATAATTCCTTTGCCCAAAAAAGGAATACCCCAATAAACATCAAGATAGAAAAAAACGATACCTTAAAATTTTATAAAAACATTAAAAAAGTGGCTTATAAGCGCAAGTTTACCAAGTTTATGTTTCATGCCATATTTGTTGACCCCGCCCCGTTAAAGTATGAAAAAAAGCCACTTTCGGATAAACAAAAAAAAGAGGACCCAAACCTTAAATATTCGGGTTGTATTATTCGAAATATAGAAATTGTTGTTCTCGATCCATTTGGTTATTCGGTCAATGATACTTCTTTGGCTCTCATTAATCCGCTGCAAAGTGCAGCCAACAAAACTCACATAAAAACCAGTCGGTGGGTGGTAAAAAACAGGTTGTTGTTCAAGAAAAACGAGAGGATAGAAGTTTTAAAAATAACAGAATCGGAAAGGTTACTTCGGCAGGCAAGGTATATAAATGATGCCCGTATTTTTTTAACCAATACTGACCAAACGGATAGTGTGGATGTGCTGGTGGTGGTGCATGATAAATGGACGATTGACCCAAGTATTTCAGGAGGACGTACCGGAGGGTCAATTCGATTGCGTGATAAAAACTTGATAGGAATGGGGCACACCTTCGAACAAAGAATTGGCTATAACGTATCTACAGGCTACAGCCTTAGAGGTAACTATAATTTTTCAAACATCAGAAATACTTACATTTCGTCGGATGTCTTTTACTATAATTCTAAGGTTACCACCGAATTGGGCGTTTCGTTTGAGCGGTTGTTTTATTCACCGCTTGCTAAATATGCCGGAGGAGTATTGCTTATGAAAACCTGGGGAACATTTAATTTTTACGATTCAGTAAGCACTGTAAACACGGCTTATAATCTCGATTTTATAAATTCGGATATTTGGGTGGCCAAAAGTTACCGACCCAGCAAAGGTAAATCCATCAACAGCCGAAGCAGCAGTATAATAGGCGCTTTGCGCTTTGCGGATACGCGGTTTCAGGCAAAACCGGATTATACCATTGATACGGCCAAAACTAATGTCAGTTCATCGCTGTACTTGGGTAGCCTCGGTTTTTCGTTTCGTAAATATTACAAAGACCAGTTTATTTATCGTTTTGGTGCCAACGAGGATGTGCCCGAAGGATTGATGGTTCAGCTGGTTCATGGGTATTTAAAAAAGGAACTTCAAACGGCCAGAAATTATACCGGCATTGCGATATCGCAAGGCAAACATTATGATAAATTGGGTTATCTTTCAAGTAATGTTTCGTATGGGACCTTTTATAAAACAGGAGAAAAAAATAACACCACATTTAATGCAGGGTTTTACTATTTCAGTAACTTGTCGCTGGAGCGAAGATGGTATGTTCGCCAGTTTGTGAGTGGAAAATTTACCACCGGTTTTAATAAACCGTTGGCTGAACGAATTACGCTGAATTCAAGGGAAATGTATGGTTTTAATGCAGGAACCTTAACCGGCACCGGCAAGGTTATTCTCAATTTTGAAACGGTGGCTTATTCGCCTTACAACATTATAGGTTTTAAGTTTGCTCCCTTGGCGTTTATGGGTTTGGGAATGCTGCAAACACCAGCAAGCCAACTTTTTGAAAGCAAATTGTATCAAGCCTATTCCATTGGATTGCTGGTGCGAAACGAAAGTTTACTGAACAGCAGTTTTGAAATCACCTTTGGGGCATATCCCAATCAGCCGGGTTTTGACCATGCCGTGTATAAGCTAAATCCGGTTACCAGTTTTACTCTAAAGGTAAGAAGTTTTGAAATTTCAAAACCAAGCCCGGTGGGGTATGAGTAATATTAGTTTTGATTAGAGCTATTATCCGGTTTCAGTATCAAGCGCAGGGAGGTGTTTTTTGTAATATAAGCCCATGCCCAATTGATAAAAATGATAAGCTTGTTTCTTACGCTTAGTATTAGCATAAGATGCAGAAACATCCATACCAGCCAGGCAAAATACCCCTTAAAACTTATAAAAGGTAAATCAACCACGGCTTTGTTGCGGCCTACGGTAGCCATGGAGCCTAGGTCCTTGTATTCAAATGGGGTGGTTGGTTTTTGTTGCAGGGTGTTTTTTAAGTTTTGGGCCAAAAGTTTGGCCTGATTAATAGCTACATTGGCTACCTGCGGATGTCCTTTGGGGTAGTTGGGCGTAGGCATATTGGCAATATCACCAATGGCAAAAACAGTATTGCAGCCGGTTACCTTATTTGTGCGGTCTACCAATAGGCGGTTTCCGCCTGTTTGGCTTTCAGCGGGTAATCCTTTGATGGCATTGCCGGTAACTCCCGCCGCCCAAATTACCGTTTTGGTTTGGATTGTTTTTCCGGTGTTTAGTTCCAACGTAAGACCGTCGTAGTTTTTTACAAAGGTTTCGGTAAGCAATGTTACCCCCATGGTTTGTAAATATTTTTTTGAAGCTTTTCTAGCGGTTTCACTCATGTTCACCAAGGTATCTTTGCTCCCTTCCACCAATAAAATATTGAATTTTGAGAAATCTATTCCCGGATAATCATTGGGCAAAATGTGTTTTTTTATTTCAGCAAAGGCTCCTGCAAGTTCCACACCCGTTGGCCCAGCACCTACAATGGCCAGGTTGAGCAAACTTTCTTTTTCTTCCTCTCTGGCTGATAATACAGTTTCGAAGGTTTGAATTATGTGATTGCGAATGGCTATGACATCGTAAGTAGTTTTTAGAGTAAAGGCATGTTTACTAAGTTCAGCATTGCCAAAAAAATTGGTTTTACACCCTGTAGCTATTACCAAATAATCAAAAGTAAATGGCCCAATACTGGTGGCAATGGATTGATTTACGGTGTCAATCTCCAGCACTTCAGCCAACCGTATTTGAACGTTTTTTTGACCCCGAAAAATATGCCGAAGTGGAAATGAAATACTGGCCGGTTCCAATTGTGAGGTAGCCACCTGATAAAACAAAGGCTGAAACTGGTGGTGATTAATTTTATCAATCAGTAAAATGTCAAACAAATTTTTATCAAGCTTTTTTACCAACTCAATGCCGGCAAACCCGCCTCCAATCACTATCAGTTTTTTTTTCATAAGATGACTTTATCAATGGACAAGCCTACTTTTTTACTACCCGTTAGAGTATTGTAAATGCAAGGATTTTCCATCTCTCAAATGTACAATACAAATGCAGGTTTGGTTTGGAAAATACCATTCAATTGTTAAATAAACTTCATGGTTTCAGGATAAAAAGTTACTTCTCCTGTTGTAATTTCA
>CAMDGU010000057.1 GCA_945897885.1 Chitinophaga pinensis | reverse complement strand
ATATGGTGCTTATTGCAAAGGATTGGGATATGGATGTCTGCATCTTTTCCATCACGGTTTACAATAATAAGTGGAGATGCTTTTTCAACCGCCATTTCAAGCAAATGTTTTGGTCTGTCCAGTTCATCCGAAATGAAATTTAATGTATGGGAAATACCTTCGTCTTCCATTGTTTTTTTAATGAGATTTATCATTTCAGAAACGGCATATCCGCTATTAGGTTCAGTAAATACATAATGCAAAGCAGCATTGTATAATTTAGCTAATTCAAGAGTTAATGGATGCAAGGCTTCTCCCGGAAATTCATCAATGTAGACAAAGATATTTTCGTAAACTTTTATGGGTGTTTGTTTTTGAATAACCCATACAGGTTTTTTGGTATTGTTAATTGTTTGAGCCAAAAAACTACCGGTAATATGCTGTACACCATGCACACCATGGGTTCCTAAAAATAGAATATCAGAATTTGTTTCGGTAAATACTTCGGCTATCAAACTAAATAGTTCACCATCTTTGGTAAGGTAATTTGCTTTCACACCATGCAATTTTTCTATTTCATTAGCACTTTCCTGCAGTTGTCTTTTTATATCACGACTCAAAAAATTGGTAGCCATCATTTGCTTGGCATAATCATCCACATCCGCTATTTCAAAAATGTGAAGTAGGATTATTTCAGAATTAGTTTTTTGAGCAACGGCTACAGCACATTCGATGGCTCTTTGCGAAGCATCAGATAAATCAGTGGCTACTAAAAGACGATTGGTGTTCATGATTCAAAATTAAGATTTTATAAACAAACTTTTGAGGTATGGTATTAAGTTCTTTCCAGAAAAAATAGAACATTATTTTGAAGGTTTAAATTTTTTTTCAGGACTAGGCACTTGCCGAGTTTAAAATAGATAAAGGCTTCGGTGTTGCCAATCGCCTTTCTCATTAAGGGTTGAGTACCAAATTTTTTCTCCACCTTTTCCTAAGGGTCTGTCATCGGAAATGATATAAAGTGTTTTACCATCTTGAAGAATTCTTGGTAAAAACTCACTGGTTGAGCTATTGATAGTTGAGCCAATATTTTCAACCTTTACTTTTTCAGCGCTGCGTTCCAAAAGCATAATGTACTTGTCGGCCAAAGTTTTGTCTGCCTTTGGGTCTTTTTCTATGTAAAGTTTCATGGTTTCCGAAGCTATTTCAAACTCCTGTAGAGCGAAATACGACTTCACTAAATTTAGGTAGAGCGAAGTATTAGAAGGGGCCTCCCGTTCATAGGCAAAAGCCGCTCATTAATAATCTTAGTCTTTAAAATACTTATCGCCTGATTGGGCGAAAGAACTGATAGCAATTGCTGAAAAGCAAAGAGATAGGATTTGTTTATTCATGTTTAAGTTTTTAAATTGGCTTAAAAATGTAAATAAATCATTACTCAATACTATAGCTGATAAATATCATTATCGAAGGATAAGAAACGAATAAGTTAAATTTAATTTTCAATTGAATAATTTTAAATAAGTTTGTTCTGATTGAAATACATTACCCGTACCGTTTGGATTTTATCTCTTATAAGCCTGTTTACTGACATGGCCAGCGAAATGTTATATCCTATTATGCCGGTTTACTTAAAAAGCATAGGGTTTTCAATTGTACTTATTGGTTTTTTAGAAGGCCTTGCTGAAGCCATAGCCGGATTGAGTAAAGGGTATTTTGGAAAACTATCGGATTATAAAGCGAAGCGGGTCCCATTTGTGCAATTAGGCTATGCATTAAGCTCCTTATCAAAACCCATGATGGCACTATTTATTCAACCTCTTTGGGTTCTGTTTGCCCGCAGTTTGGATAGGTTGGGTAAGGGCATACGAACTGGGGCAAGAGACGCCATTTTATCAAATGAAGCTACCGCTGAAACCAAAGGAAAGGTATTTGGATTTCACCGCTCCATGGATACGCTTGGAGCTGTATTGGGTCCTTTACTGGCTTTGGTTTACTTATCTTTTTACCCTGAAAATTATAAAACACTTTTTTTTATAGCTTTTGCCCCGGGATTGATGGCCGTTTTTGCTTCTCTCTTATTAAAGGATAAAAAAAAATCTGAACCTCAAACCCAGCCGAAACCATCTTTTTTTTCATTTTTAGGGTATTGGAAAACAAGCCCAAAGCTTTATAAAAAAGTAACCATTGGATTGTTGGTCTTTACTCTTTTTAACAGTTCGGATATTTTTTTGTTGCTAAAATTAAAACAATCAGGTCTGGGTGATACAGATGTGATATGGGCCTATATTTTTTATAATTTGGCGTATGCAGCTTTAGCTTTCCCTATGGGAATATTGGCCGATAAGTTGGGGTTAAAAAGGATATTCATTTTAGGATTGGCGGTTTATGCGATGGTATATTTTGGTATGGCATTTACACATCATCTGGCTATTTATCTATTATTGTTTTTTGGATATGGACTTTATGCAGCGGCCACCGAAGGCATTAGCAAAGCGTGGATTAGCAATATTACTGATAAAAAAGATACCGCAACTGCCATTGGAACTTTTTCAGGTTTTCAGAGTATTTGCACTATGCTGGCAAGTTCCATCGCTGGATTAATTTGGTATAATTATGGAGCAGAATTTTCATTTATGCTTACTGCTGCTGTGGTAGTTTTGGTTATACTTTATTTTTTGATTCTCAATGATAAATTTTCGCGTATATAAATTTGAAATACAAACAAGCGTGATAGAAAAAAAATCTTGAAAATACCGAAGTTTAAACCCAAACAAACGGAAGACAAAACCCTCAAGCCGTATAGGAATTTTGGCCAATAAAGGGGGATTTGGTATAAGCTGGGTTTGTTATTTCGAGGCACGAGAAATCTTTATTGATATTTTAGATGATTCGTTCCTCACTATGACAACCACAACTAATCCTTCACCACCCTGAAATACCTGCAACCATCCTCAGTTTTTAAACTAAAAATATAAACCCCTGCTAAAAGTGAACTTGTATTTATTCGGTTGGTTTTTTCAAAGGTTTTGGTTTTAAATACTTCCTGACCACTGATGGTATAAACCGTTAACTCAGCATTCACAAGGCTTTCAATCATTATATAATTTGAAATTGGGTTGGGATAAAGACTGAATTTATTTGGCTCAACTTTAGATAAATTAATTTCACCTGTTTTACACATAACAGCTTTCAATTTTATAAATATGGTATCGTTCATCAAAAAAGGTACTTCACTGCTGTTGGGCGCATTTCCCATGCGTATAACTACTAAATTTTGACTTGGTATGATATTCAATAACTGTCCGTTTTTACCCATGGCTGAATACATATCGGCAGGAGAATTAGGATTTAGTGAACCCGGTAAAACCAGCTGCAAGCCCGGAACCATAAAATTATTTTTACCATTAAGCCACCACAAGTAGCCGTATGAATTATTGAGCGATTGAGAGGTATTTGTCATTTGGGTATAATAAGTTTGGTCTTTCATAATTTTAGTGCCATTCCAATCCCCTTTGTTCAGCATTAATAGCCCAAAGCGGGCAAAACTTCTGGCATTACTGATATATACATTATCATACCCAAGTTTTATAAAAAGCCCGTTCATGCCTGTCGGGGTTTTTAATTTGGTGCTTAGATAAAGGTTTAAATTTTTTCCGGTACTGGTTTCAATTACTTTATCTAACAGGGTATAAGGTCCGTTATGATAAGCCCAGCGGCTTCCGGCATCTGCTTTGTATTTCAGGCAAGTATCAAGGGTGCAATTGTTCTCTGGCACTCCGTCATCCAAGCCTGTAGTCATGGTGAGGTGATGCCTTAAAGTTATTAGATCTTCTTTAGCTTGTGGGCCGTTCATCCAGCCTTTTCCCAAATATTTTGATGAGGTATCGGAAAGCTTTAAAAATCCATCTTCCTGAGCCAAACCAACTGCAAATGCGGTCAGCGTTTTACCGGCCGAGGCCCAATACCACAAGCTGTCTTTGGTAAATTTGTCAAAATATTTTTCGATAACAATTTTGCCATCTTTTAAAACTATAAAGGCCTTTGAATTTCGGGTTTGTAAATAGTCAAAAAGCGGTGCTGTTTTGTCTCTACACCAACCCAAACTTTCTATTGATGTGGTATCCCAAACTGTGCCGGTGGTTGGCGGGAAATAAAGTGACTGGCTATTGGAAATTTGAAACTGGAAAATAGAAATTAGGAGGAGGATTTTTTTGAACATTTTTTAAAAGATTGAATTAACAAAAATAATATTTTGAAGGTTTGACAAAATGAGGAAAGGAATTATTCATTTTTTCTTCAGCGGCCACAACAATTTTTCCAAGCCGTTAATTTTTATCTCATAAATGGTAGAAAGCTGCATGCCAAGCTTGCCTGCCGGAAAGCCCTTGCCATGATACCACTCTAAATAATGAACCGGGATATCACACAATAATTTGCCTTTGTATTTTCCATAAGGCATTTGGGTTTTTATCAAATCAAGCAATATGTTAGGGTCTGGTAATAGGGGGTTTTGAGGCATAAACTATAATTTCAAAAGTAATAGAATAAGCTACACCATTTTTATTTTTTAAAATATTTCAAACAATTTTGAGTTGAAGCGGTTACTTAATTTGTTAAATCATTTAAATAGTTTATCAATTTTCAAATCCTAAAATCTAATTTTGCACTCCTTTAAAAACTAATGACAATAGCAATTTTCTTCGTCCTACACTGGTACCTATCCCTCTTCGGTCAAACCTTTTATTTACACCGTTATGCTGCTCATAAAATGTTTACTATGAGTAAATTTTGGGAAAAATTCTTTTATATTTTTGCCTGGGTAGCACAAGGTTCTTCCTATCTTAATGCCAGAGCTTATGCAATACTTCACCGCATGCATCATGCTTATAGTGATACAGAAAAAGATCCGCATACTCCTCATTTTTTTAAAGAGGTTTTTAGTATGATGGTGCACACCGGTAAAATATACAATGGGTTATTAAAAGGCACAATAAAACCCGACGACCAGTTTGAAAACAATTATCCCGTTTACCCCAAAATTGATAAAATAGCCGATAATTGGTTAGTTCGTATCGGGTTTGGATTGGCATACGTAGCTTTTTATGTTGCTTTTGCTACCCATTGGTGGATGTATTTATTATTACCTGTCCATTTTTTAATGGGTCCGGTACATGGAGCTATTGTTAACTGGGCTGGCCATAAATACGGTTATCGCAACTTTAACGATCCTGATAAATCGCGCAACACACTTTTTATCGACTTTCTTTTGTTAGGTGAATTGTTTCAAAATAACCATCATCATGATGGGATGCGACCAAACTTTGCAGCTAAATGGTGGGAAATAGACCCTGTTTATCCAGTTATTTTACTGTTGGATAAATTGCATATTGTTAAATTGGTGAAGCCTCCTTTACCGCCTGCTTAAGCTGACGGTAATAAAATTGCTAATCCCTTCTAAATCCCGCAACTTTGTATAGTTGACTTCCAAGTATTCTCTTTTAGAAACCATCAATCATCCTTCTGATTTAAGGCTCTTTTCCTTAAGTCAACTGCCTCACGTTTGTAATGAATTGAGAAATTTTATCATAGAATCCGTTTTAACACACGGAGGACATTTTGCCGCCAATTTGGGAGTGGTGGAATTAACAGTGGCCTTACATTATGTATTTAATACACCTGATGACAGGCTAGTTTGGGATGTTGGGCATCAAGCCTATGGTCACAAAATACTAACCGGTAGACGCACAATTTTTCATACTATTAGAAAAATGGGAGGATTAAGTGGCTTCCCAAAAATGGATGAAAGTGACTATGATGCATTTGGAACCGGGCATTCATCTACAGCCATTTCAGCAATATTGGGAATGGCTGCGGCTGCCAAACTGGATGGAAATACTAATCGGAAACACATAGCCGTTGTAGGTGATGGGGCGCTAACTGCAGGTCAGGCTTTTGAAGGATTGAATAATCTTTCGGTTTCGGGCACTAATACCCTATTAATTTTAAATGATAATAATATTGGGATAGACCCCAATACAGGAGCAATAAATCGACATTTTAATACAATTAATTCTGAGAATAATTTGTTTACCAATCTGGGTTTAAAGTATAGTGGTCCAATAGATGGACACGATATTTTAGGATTAGTCAATGAACTGACAACCTTAAAAAAAGAAAATGATCCCCGGGTTTTACACATAAAGACAATTAAAGGAAAAGGTTTTCCTGAGGCAGAACAAGAGCAAACCAAATGGCACAGCACAGCCAAGTATGTTAAAATTGAAGACCCTCTGGTAAAGCAAGAGACTAAAAAACTTAAGTATCAGGATGTGTTTGGACATACGCTATTAGAGCTTGCCAATTTAAACCCTAAAATAACTGGAGTAACACCGGCAATGCCTACCGGAAGTGGCATGTTAAAAGCCATGGAGGCATTTCCAAACCGTTTTTTTGATGTTGGAATTGCTGAGCAACATGCTGTAACATTTGCCGCCGGCTTGGCAAAAGAAGGATATGTGGTTTTTTGCAGCTTGTATAGCACCTTTCTTCAGCGGGCTTTGGATCAGGTGATTCATGATGTTTGCATTCAAAATTTACCGGTTATATTTTGTATTGACCGTGCAGGAAATGTGGGGGACGATGGTCCTACACATCATGGAATGTTTGATATTAGTATGTTGTTGCCATTGCCAAATATTACAATTGCAGCCCCATCATCAGGAAAGGAACTAAGGGAAATGATGCATTATTACTCAATAAATGCAAAAGGGCCTGTGGTAATAAGGTACCCCAAAGGATTAATTCACGGAAATACCATTGATTGGACATTGGCTCCCGCTGATGTTAAAGAGCCAAAAATACAATTGGTTTCAGAAGGAAATGATATTGCCATTTTATCTTTTGGTACCATGCTTAAAAATTCTGAGGAAGCTTTAAAATTATTAAAAAGTAAAGGGCTTACCCCGGCGTTATATGATATGAAATTGGCCAAACCATTAGCCAAGGATTTGAATGCACTATTTAAAACATTTACCAAAATTATAACAATTGAAGATGGCTCAGCAGTTGGTGGTTTCGGGAGTGCTATTAATCAGTATAATTCTGAAAACGGTTTTTTGGCGATTATAAAAATGCTCGGTTTTCCGGATGAGGTGATAGAGCATGGAACCACAGAGGAATTGTTTGCCAAGTTTGGGTTGGATGCCGATGGTATAACAAAATCAGTTATTAAGAATTTTTCTTAATAATCAGGTAGCATTTTGGCTATTGTATAAATCAAATAAATACTTCACTTTTGTATTGTCTTTGGAAGCGGTCATTTTCCATAATTGACAATCCTTTAAAATTTTAACTCACATTCATTTAATTTTTATTCATATTATTATTCATGTTTAAACGTGAAGCTCTCGACTTAATGTCGTTATCAGAATTAGCAGAAATTGCATCGGCATTAGGATTTAACGCCGGAAAACAAAAGAAAGAGGATTTAATCAATTCTATATTAAAAGAACAGGAACAGTTTTTAACAAACATTGCCGAGCCGACAGGAGAACAGACTGCCCCCAATGCAAAGCGTGTTAAAAAACCTGCCAAGTCCAAAACAGAACCAATATTGGAAACAGACGCCTTTGCCGAAGTAAATGAAGAAATAAATCCTGTGGTTGAAATACCTGCCAAAACTGAAAAGGTTGAAAAAAGAACGCAGTCGCCTTTGGATATGGAAGCCAGACAAGACGCTGGGAAAAAAGGAGGCAGAAAAAAGCGCACTGTAGAAAAAGCAGATAATGCTCAGCAAATTACTTTTTTTGAAGAAACACCTTCCTTAACTAAAGAAGATGATTCATGGAACAGCGAACAAGCTGAGGTGAAAGAAGAAACGCCGGTAACTGAAACCACAGAGACATTGAAGGAAGTAGCTGGAACAAAAACCGAAGGGAATACAGAAACTCCAGAAGAACGCCCAAATAATTTTAGGGAACGCAATCCTCAAAATCAGCAGAATCAGCAAAATCAGCGTCATGAAAACCAACGCCATGAGCAACAGCGTAATGCACGATTGTTTGATGATGCCTTAATAAATTTTTTAGAGACGGAGGGAAATGTAACCACACAGGGAGTTTTAGAAACTATTCCTGATGGCTATGGTTTTTTAAGATCATCCGATTATAACTATATGCCATCACCGGATGATGTGTATATTTCTCCTTCTCAAATAAAACAAAATGGTCTTAGAACCGGCGATACGGTAAAAGGAACTATTCGTCCACCTAAGGAAGGTGAAAAATATTTTGCATTAATTATAGTAGAAAGTATTAATGGGAAAAGCCCGGAGTTGGTTCGCGATAGAGTATCTTTTGAACACTTAACCCCATTGTTCCCGGAAGAAAAACTAAATCTTTGTGATAATCCAAAGCATTTTTCAAACCGTATTATAGATTTAATATCTCCAATCGGTAAAGGGCAGCGTGGATTAATCGTAGCCCAACCTAAAACCGGTAAAACTACTTTACTTAAAGGGTTGGCAAATGCCATAGCCACCAACCACCCGGAGGTGTATATGATAATTTTGCTAATTGACGAACGCCCTGAAGAGGTAACGGATATGGCACGAAGTGTAAAAGCAGAAGTGGTTGCAAGTACCTTTGACGAACCGGCCGATAAACACGTAAAATTGGCAAATATCGTATTAGATAAGGCAAAACGCCTTACAGAATGTGGCCATGATGTGGTAATATTATTAGACTCTATCACTCGATTGGCTCGTGCTTACAACACGGTACAACCGGCATCAGGAAAAATATTATCAGGTGGTGTGGATGCTAATGCTTTGCAAAAACCAAAACGCTTTTTTGGAGCTGCCCGTAAAATTGAAGATGGCGGATCACTAACAATTATAGCTACAGCCCTTACTGAAACAGGCTCTAAAATGGACGAGGTGATTTTTGAAGAATTTAAAGGAACGGGTAATATGGAATTGCAACTTGACCGTAAGTTGAGCAACAAGCGTATTTATCCTGCTATCGATATTACTTCATCAAGCACACGTCGTGAAGATTTGTTATTGGATAAAGGAACCTTACAAAAAATGTGGGTATTGCGCAATTACATGGCCGATATGAATACCGAAGAAGGCATGAATATGATGCTGAAACACATGGAAGGAACCAAGGATAATAACGAATTTTTGAGCAGTATGAACGGGTAATTGATTGCCTAGTTGAATAAAAAAAACCTCCTTGCAAACAAAAACTGCAAGGAGGTTTTTTATTTAAGTTTAGTTATAGATTTATGTTGGTATAGAAAATAGGTCTAATAGGTTCTGAGTTTTATTAGTCCTTAAACCGCACCAATCACTGCACCATTCGATAATGCATAAACTCCATTGATAAGCATTAGTTTAAAAGGTTTAGATTCGTAAAGTGCATTCTAAACACCTTATTAGTAATTGCCTAACCAATTAATTTCTGATAAATTCATAATTTTCTTTTTTTGGTAAAAATATTAAATGTTCATTGTTTACTATCCAAATTGCCAAATTCTTTCGCCTATTGATTTTTCTACAAACATGACTTTCAACTTGACTTACGTTAAGTAATCTAAAATGTTAATTAAGTACTTTCGCAGCCTTATTTTAAATGCGACATACTTTATTTATTTGTATACTCCTAGGACTTCTTAATTCTGCATTTGCGCAATCTCCAGGTATTCGTGGGGCAGTGTTAGATACAAAAAATCAACCCATAGCGTTTGCTTCCATTTATGTTACCAAAGCCTTTGATAGCAGCAGTGTGATGGGAGCTATAACCAATGAAGCCGGTCGGTTTATTATTGAAAATTTAAAATTCGATAATTACTTGGTTCGAATTACTGCCTTGGGTTATAAAGAACAATGGTTCAAAGTTGCATTAACCGAAACGAATACTACCAGAGCGTTAGGAAATGTGATACTTGCCGAAACCGGCAAAAATTTGGATGAAGTAAACATTGATGCCGAACGAAAATTACTTGAGAATAACATTGATAAAAAAGTATTTCAGGTAGATAAAAGTATCATCAGTCAGAGTGGAAGTGCAGTAGATGCTTTGCAGCAATTACCCAATGTAACCATTGATGAAAATGGAAACCTCCAATTAAGAGGTTCAGAAGGTGTTTTGATATTAATAAATGGAAAGCCTACCGGAATAAGAGGAGCTAATTTGCAAACTATTTTAAATCAAATACCGGCCAATAGTATTGAAAAAATTGAAGTAATTACAAATCCAAGTTCGAAGTATGATGCTGAAGGAAGTAATGGTATTATCAATATTATTTTAAAACGAAATAAAAAGGGTGGTGTAAACGGAAACATTAATAATCAGGCTGGAACTCATGATAAGTATAATCTTAGTACAGGGCTAAGTTATAATAAAGGAAAATTTGGGATTAGTGCCACATATGGTTTACGTTATAATATGTTTAGGTGGTATGGTTATCTTGATCGTAAGTACTTACCAATAGATACAGTTTTGTTACATTATTTCAATACTAAAAATAATGGATGGAGTACCGGCTTATCTCATGCTGTGAGCCTAAGCACCGATTATTACTTTAATAAATACAATACCCTTTCGGTTGCCGGTTCAGGAACTTTTGGACACAACAAAAATCCGGAATGGATAAATTATTCGGAATTAGATTCTAAAAATATACCATCTGCTTTATTTGCAAGGCATAATGATATTCATAGTCAAAATAGATTTTATAATTTGAATGGTCAGTACCGTAAAACATTTACGAAGGCCCAAAAGGAATTTACTGTTTCAGGAAATTATACAAACAATGCTGACACCAATACTTTGAACGGTAGAAATCAATATACGACGCTTCATTTTTTGCCTTCAGATAGTATTTCGGATACACGCCAAAATAGAAGTAAATCCTTTACTCAAAATGCAATGTTGCAATCCGATTATGTATTGCCATTAAGTAAAGAACGAAAAATTGAAACCGGATTAAAAGTAGCTTACCGCAGCTACGATAATGAAATGCGAATTAGCAAGGTGGAGCCAGTATCAGATCAATGGAAACTTGATAGTTCTATTTCCAACCGCTTTTTTTACAGTGAAATAATAAATGCGGGGTATTTTAATTTTACGGGAACCTATAAAAATATTGGCTATCAGGCAGGTACTCGCATTGAACAAACCATTGCTGAAGGCGAATTAAAATACACCAATAAAAAAGTGGGTTACCAGCGACTTGACTTTTTTCCAAGCTTTTATTTATTAAAAAAGATAAACAAGGTAAATGAATGGAAACTCAACTATACCCGCCGTATTGAGCGACCATCGGCTGGGCAGCTTAATCCGTTTAGTGATTTAAGCGACCCGAGAAATATACGTCAAGGAAATCCTAATCTTAAACCACAATTTATTAATTCCATCGAACTGGATTATACTTATTCCAATAAAAAAATAATGACTAATCCAAGTTTGTATTACAAGCAAACCAATAATTTAATTTGGCGATATATGACCTTGGAAGAAGGAATAAACTATGTTTCTTTTGAAAATATAGGAACCTCTTACAATATTGGCATAGATTGGGTAACCACCTACACACCAACCAAATGGTTTAACTCAATGACAAGTATTAATGCTTATAGAAACCGTATGAAAGGCCAGTTAGGAACCTTTACTTTTGATAATTCGAATGTGATGGCCAATATTAAACAAACAGCCAATTTTAAAATTAAAAAGTTGGTGGATTTACAATTCACATACACTTACCGAACCCCTTTTTTAACACCGCAAGGCCAAAGTTTTATTATGCAATGGTTGGATATGGGAGTATCAATGCCTGTATTAAAAAAGAAAGGAACAGTAACAGTAACATTATCTGATATATTTAACACCCGTCGTTTTGGAATGGATATGTATCTTCCATCCATAGAGCAAACATTTATGCGAAAAATGGAATCCAGAATTCTTTATGTTGGGTTTAATTACCGATTTGGAAAGCAAAGTGGTGCCCCTAAACCTAAAAAGAAAGATCAACAAGACCAACGACCTGATGATGTTGGGTTTTAGATTGGAAAGAATAGGGGGGAGTGCAGAAAAAACCTGGTAAAAAATTCCTTTTTTAATTAATAGCCAATGTTAATGTTTCTTGGTGACTCAGTTGGAAACTCTAAGTACTTTCTATTAAAACTATCCTATTTTTGAAACCTTGAAACATCAGGATTCTAAATTATTAGTATTTGCGGCCTATTTGGTATTACTAATTCTTGGTCTTTACCACCACGAAATGTGGCGGGATGAGTATGAAGAATATCTGCAAGCCCGAGATGCTCAAGGATTATTTGGTTTTGAAAATATAATGAATCAAGGGCATGCTATGCTTTGGCAAAGTTGCCTTTGGGTAATAACCCGGTTTACACATAATCCGCTAGCCATGAAATTTTTTCATGGATTAATAGCCGCCTCATTTGCTTTTGTTTTAATTTTTAAAAGTCCTTTTAAATTATGGCAGTCGGGCTTGTTGTTACTTAGTTACTTTTTTCTATTTGAGTATGCTGTTATTAGCCGGTGCTATGCCTTTGGTGTATTATTTTTTCTGCTGTTTGCGTGCAATTATTCAAAAAACCTAAAGCTAACTTGGTCTTCGGGAATACTCTTATTTTTAGTGGCTAACACCTCTATTTATGCCATGATGCTGACAGCGGTATTGATAGGTTGGCTATTTTTTATGGAAATAGTTTTAACAAAAGAGCAATGGAAAACCAATCTTAAATCAAAGTTTCCAATTTTGCTTTTTGCAGGTTTGGGAATTTTGATGGCCTATTTGCAAATAAGACCGCAAGAGGATAACAGTTTTCCAATAAACAGAGTTATTTGGCCTTTCGACCAATATCGGTTTGATGTAGCCATCACTCAATTTTTTAGTGCTTTTGTTCCCATCAGCAAATTTCAGTCACGTCATTTCTGGAACACAAATTTTTTAATGGATGACAAAGGAATAGTAAGCTGGTATTGGCCATTGATAGCATTTTGCATTGTTACTTTACCTTTTATCCGTAAGCAATCTATTTTGCTTTTGTGGCTTGGTGGAGTAGGTTTGGTTTTATTTTTTCAATACCACACAGGTTTTAGGTTTGCCAGATATTACGGGCATTTTTTTATATGGTGGCTGGTTTGTTTGTGGTTGCTGGAGAAATTACATGAACAGGATGAATTTATGTCAAAGGTAAAATTAGCAGTCTTAATAATGGTAATTGCAACTCAGGCTATTGGAGGAGTGATGATGTATGCCGCAGATTGGACACAAAAATTTTCACGAGGTTCTGAAGTAGCGCGATACCTTAAAAATAAAGGGTATGCGAAGAGTTATATGATTGGTACGGTTGATTTTGCTTTAAGTCCCATTGCGGCAGAGTTGGATCGAAAAATTTATACCATGCAGCATAAAAAATTATGTAGCAATACCAAATGGGATGGGGCTCGGTTAAATTCTACCGACAGCATGGATTTGGTGGAAGCATTGGCTACGGCTCCTAAAAATAAGCCATTAATTTTTATAGCCTCTCATCCGGTGCAACAGTTTGACTATTTTAAGGCTTTTGATGAAAAGAAATCAGCCAGACGGGAGTTTAACTTTGCCAATTACCATTTTAATTGTTTGGCATATTTTAAAAGGGGTATTGAATATTATGAAGGCTATTGGATATTTAAAGTAGAGGAGATAAAAAAACAATAACTTTGCCCCATGAACTTACCCGAAAAAGTAAATAGTGAAATAACCGCGGCTATGAAGGCTAAAAACGAGCCTCGTTTGCGTACTTTCAGAAATATAAAAGCGCAATTTTTATTATTGCAGTCATCAGGCAATGACGTGGCCGAAGATGCTTATTTAAAAACTATTCAAAAAATGGCTAAAACAATTCGCGATAGCATTGAAATATTTGAAAAAGAAGGCCGAACCGATTTGGTAACTAAGGAGCGTGAAGAATTAACCATTATTGAAGAATTGCTTCCTGCCCAAATGAGTGAAACTGAAATTACTGCTATAGTTCAGGGAATTATTGCCCAAACCGGAGCTGCCGGAATGAAAGACCTTGGAAAAGTGATGCCTGCTGCTATGAAAGCCACCGCCGGTGTAGCGGATGGAAAACTGGTTTCGGAAGTGGTGAAGAGATTGTTAGGGTAATTATAAAATACAAATTGATACTTAAATTCATTAAGTTTGTATGTAATGAATAAGATATTGACTCTTTTTCTTTTGACTCTTCTCGGTTCAGCCAATGGTCAATCTATTCTTACAATGCGACAAGTTTATGATTTTAACGTAGGAGATGAGTTTGATTACGAAGATGTTCGTTCGATATGGTATCCAAAAGATACCCTTGGTAACAGAAATACAATATTAGCAAGAAAATACTCGAAAAATTTAGACACTATTACCTATAAGATTAAGGTTGATTCTTATAAATTATCTAACAAAAATTCCAAAAGGACCTTTACTTTAAGTTCAATAGTAATAGATACATCTTATACTGACTTAGATTCCATTATTTCTAATAGGTTTCGCCAAAAAGCCATAGAAAGTCAAATGCTTTACTTGAAAGATACATTCTGTTTTTTGTCTGATTTGGGTGTTAATGGTTTTAAATATCGGCTTTATAATGACTTAGTTGGTTTCTCTGGAATAATAGGTGAAGGAATAGGGTTAGTTTACCAAGCCCCTATGGGCATTGGCTGTATTGCAGATTTTTCTTGGATAAAGCTTTTATATTACAAAAAGGGAAATTTAGAATTTGGAACAAAAGATAAGAATTATAATATTGTAATAGATACTTCATTTTTATCCGAAGATGTATCATTTTATCCAAATCCTGTAATTTCTAAAATTCATTTCTCAAAACCGTTGTTGTCAAATTATACAATTTCAATAATTGACTGTGCCGGCAGAACTTTGCTAAAAAGGAGTGATTTTGATTTTGAGTATGAAATGGATATAAGCTCAATAGCCAAAGGTCTCTATTTTTTGAAACTTGAAACTACACAACAAACTATAATTAAAAAATTTATTAAGGGATAATTGTCATTCCAACGATAGGAGGAATCTCATCCTATAAAGAGATGTCTCGTTCCTCGACATGACAAAATCAAATCTTAGCCCTGCCAATGCACTCATACGAAAATCCGTATTCTACCATTTCCTCTGGCTCATAAATATTTCGTCCGTCAAAAATTACTTTGTGCTTAAGGCGGCCTCCCATGTCTTCAAATTTTGG
>CAMDGU010000056.1 GCA_945897885.1 Chitinophaga pinensis | reverse complement strand
TGCAACGCGTTACCGAAAATATAATTTTTGAAAAAGACGATTTAAGCTGGGGGCCAAATAATACCTTTAAGTTTCCGAAACACGGTGGCACGGGAGGCATTTGGAAATCGATAGGAGAAAATTTGATTGGAACAGAATATTTTTCACTCGATTCGGAAGTTTCAAAAATTGATGCATCTTCTAAAACGGTTTATCTTACTAATGGCGAAACCTTAAACTACGAGCATTTGCTGAGCACCATGCCAATTGATATTTTATTTAAAACTATTGAGAATGCTCCTCAGGAATTAATTGAAACCTCGGCCCAACTGAAACATTCACGAACCAATATTGTAGGAATAGGACTAAAAGGAAAACCAAAACCCGAACTGGCAACCAAATGCTGGATGTATTTTCCCGAGAATAACAGCCCGTATTATAGGGTTACCGTATTTTCAAACTACAGCCCCAACAACGTCCCTGACATAAATACCCATTGGAGCCTGATGGCTGAAACCAGTGAATCATCAGCCAAACCTGTGGACCGCGAAACCTTAATAAAGGATACCATCAAAGCCATGGTGGAAGATGGATTGATTGAAAACGAATCGGATGTGGTTTCCGAATTTATGGTGAGTTATGAGTATGGATATCCAACTCCTTCGGTAAATAGGGATGCTTTATTAAAACCGCTTCAGCCTTGGCTGGAAAACAAAAATATTTACAGCCGTGGACGATTTGGAGCTTGGAAATATGAAGTAAGCAACCAGGATCATAGCCTAATGCAAGGGGTGGAATGGGTAAACAAAATGGAATTATCTGTTCCTGAAACTACCGTTGATTTTCCGGCAGTGGCTAATGCCATGTGGGGGAAGTAGTTTTAATTAGGAATTGAAAATTACGAATTAGGAGTATTTATTCTTACACCGCTATCGGAGCCTTAATTCCCGGATGCGGGTCATAATCTTTTACCACAAAATCTTCAAATTAAATTCGAAATGTCTTTTTTGATGGGTATATAATTCTTAAAATATAGGATTGTAAAAACCTATTGTTTAATTATTCTTGGGGTTGCAATAATTTTGTTTTCACTTATCACCTTTATAAAATATAAGCCATTGGCTTGGTTTGATAACTCTATAATATTTTGTCCTTTTACTAGTGATTGTTTAGCAATCAATTCACCAATACTATTATAAATTTCAATGTTTACCTTATCAATTTGTTTCTGAATATCTATATTTACTGAGTTATTGGTTGGATTCGGATATATCTTTATGTTCGTCGTATTGTCATTTTCTACCATTCCTGCTGTTGGTTGGCTTAGTTTTAGAACAAAAATATCACCCGATGAATTATTATCGAATAAATTAAAAGCATCAGATCCAGGGTCGAAATCAGCAGTTTTTCCGAATTTTCCTGTGGAATATAAATCGCCATTTGCCCTTAGAGAGAGAGAGTTGCCGAAAGCATAACCGTTTTGACCAATATTTTGAGCCCATATAGAGTTTCCTGAGGAATCAAGTTTTAATATGAACATTGATGTTGAAGCTAAAGCAGTCAATTTGAATTTTTGCGTTCCATGGGTAAAATCAACCGTTTCCTGAAAACTTCCTGTAATATAAATATTTCCAAAAGGATCTACAGCACTGGATCTACCATCATCATAAGAAGTATCCCCGAAATTTTTGGCCCATAAAAAGTTTCCGGAATTATTTAATTTAAGTATAAATATATCGCTGGCACCAGCAGAAGTTAATTGAAATAGTTCCGGAGCAGGATTAAAATCTGATGTTCCCCAAAACTTCCCAGTAGTATAAATATTCCCAGAATTATCAACGACAATTGAACTTGGAACCGTCCATAAATTTCCACCGAAACCTTTAGCCCAAATAAATTCCCCATTATTACCTAATTTTAAAATGAACATATCTCCAGCTGCTTTTGAGTTAAGATTAAAAGCTATCAAGGTATCTGGATTAAAATCTACATTTCCTTGAAAATAACCCGTAATATAAATTTCGCCAAAATTATTTAGTGCTATGCTATGACTCACATCATCTAAATTTCCACCTAAATTTTTAACCCATAAAAAATTTCCATCTATGTCCAATTTTAAAATAAAAATATCAGATTTACCATTGCTGGTTAAGTTATATTGAATCGAAGTATCAGGATCAAAATCAACAAGATTACCAAATTTTCCTGTGATATAAATATTGTTTGAGGCATCAATTATCATGGCTACTTGACTAAAATAATCATTCGTCCCACCAATAGTTTTCGCCCATATAAAATTTCCATTATTGTCAAGTTTTAAAATGAATATGTTATTGTCGCCATCAGAAGTTAAATTAAAAGTATCTAGCCCAGGATTAAAATCCACACGGCCTGTAAAGTAGCCGGTTATGTAAACATTACCTGATTCATCAACCAAAATAGAGTAACCAATATCATCTTTAATTCCACCAATACTTTTAGCCCAAACAAAATTGCCCGATGCATCTAATTTAGAAATAAAAACATCATTGAGTCCTTGAGCTGATATATTAAAAGAATCAATAGGATCGGGATTGAAATCTACAGTATGACGAAACATGCCTGTAGTATAAACATTTCCTCCGCTTATTGCCACAGAATATCCAATATCGGTTGCAATGCCGCCCATGGCTTTTGCCCATTCAAATTTTGGCGATTGGGCATTTGATAGAAATGAAAGAAGGCAACTAATAAACAGCAGAGTTTTTTTCATAATAAATTTTGTTACACCTAAACAAATATACACCCATTATATGTGCAATTATAACCTAGCTGATATTCGTTAAGAAAGCAGAAATATTGAACTTGGAGGGGGTAATTATTTTAGGACAGTCTGTAGCAATTTCTATACCGCTATCGGAGCCTTAATTCCCGGATGCGGGTCATAATCTTTTACCGCAAAATCTTCAAATTCAAAATCAAAAATGGAGGTTTTAGCTGGGTTTAATTCCATGGTTGGATAGGGTCGTGGTTCGCGGCTTAATTGAAGTTCCACTTGTTCAAAATGGTTGCTGTAAATATGGGCATCGCCAAATGTATGCACAAATTCATTAGCTTCCATATTGCATTCGCGGGCTATCATCATCGTAAACAAGGCATAACTGGCAATATTAAACGGAACGCCCAAAAACAAATCGGCACTGCGTTGATACAATTGGCACGATAAAGAACCTTTAATTCCTCTGGCTTTTTGTTCCTCGGTAGGTGGGGTGGTATAAAACTGAAATAAACAATGACAGGGAGCCAAAGCCATTTTTGGAATATCGGCCACATTCCAGGCACTTATGATGATGCGGCGGCTGTCGGGGTTTGTTTTTATAGTATTTATAACCTCTTTTAATTGGTCGTAGGTTTTCCCCTCGGCACCTTCCCAGCTTCGCCATTGTTTGCCATACACCGGGCCAAGGTTTCCATCGGCATCGGCCCATTCATTCCATATGGTAACACCGTGGTCGGTTAAATATTTAATATTGGTTTCACCTTTTATAAACCAAAGCAATTCGTAGATAATGGATTTTAAATGAACCTTTTTTGTGGTGATTAAAGGAAATGAATCTTTTAAATCAAAACGCATTTGACCGCCAAACCAGCTCCGTGTTCCCGTGCCTGTGCGGTCTGATTTTTCGGTTCCGTTTTCATACACAAATTTTAGGAATTGCTCGTACTGATTCATAAATGCAAACTTAAAATAAAAGCACACAAAAGATATGGGGTTTTTATAATAAATATTGATTTATAAACGATTTGTGGTCATGAAATAATTTGCAAAAAATGCAAAATTTAGGTGGATTGAATTCGTTTTTTGCGCAAACCAATAAAGATATTGAATTAGCACAATAAAATTAGAACCTATTGCCATAACTAAAAGTTTTTTTGTGCAAACTAATTTTTTTTATACCTATGTTACGTTAATCTTTGTGACAGTAAAATATGGAAACAGCATTAGGAATAGCATTGCTTTATGGGTTAATAATTATTGAATTTTTGATTATCCATTTTAGCATGAAAAAGCCATTGCCATGGAAAGAAATGGTTTTGAATCTTAATTCGGGCCATGTATTAATGTGGGTAGGGCGAGGCATAGAAGTTCTTTGCTATTCATATATTCTAAATCATTTCACGCTTGGTTGGATTAGCCATTGGCCTAAAGCTATTCAATGGATTTTTATCTTCATAGTTTGGGATTTTTGCTTCTATTGGTTGCATCGGTTGCATCATTCCATTCCGTTGTTGTGGAGCATTCATGTGGTTCACCATCAAGGCGAGCATTTTAGCTTATCATTAGGCATTCGTAATTCGTGGTATTCTTCACTAACCTCAATACCATTTTTTATTCCACTTGCCATTATTGGGGCATCGTTAGAACAATTTGTTATTGTTGGGTCCATTCATTATTTCATTCAATTTTATAATCATAATAGTTTGGTAAAAAAATCAGGATGGTTGAAGTATATCATCGTAACTCCGGCACATCACAAGGTTCATCACGGAAGAAATTCTGAATACATTGACAAAAATTGTTCAGGTGCTTTTATTATTTGGGATAAATTATTTGGAACTTTTCAAACAGAACTGAAGGATGTTCCAATACTCTTTGGCATAGATAAACCTGTAAAATCTGAAAATCCGTTTTGGATAAATACGGTTCCGTTTCTACGCTTTTTAGGAATTAAAGAACCTTCATTTTCAGTTAAAAAATCACCGGTTTATATCCTAAGTGATTTAATTATTGGAGTGGGAGGATTACTCTTATTTGGATGGCTGCTATATTATATATCGGTTGAAAAAAGTTGGGCTATTGTGCAATTATCCTGCTTGTTCTTAATCATTTTTTTAAGCACCATTTCTATTTGCGGCCTTGCCGAAGGAAGAATATGGGGATTGATTAGTTGGATATTATTTTTCAGTTTAGGTCTTTCTATTTTTATATGGCAGTATTCCGCTTCATTATATGTGATGATTCTTTTTGCTTTTAGCATGGCTTATTCGTTGATAATTCTCATAAATTTTTATTATCAGTTGATAAATAAAACAAAACTATCATCTTAAAAAAAACCTTGAATATGTTATCCATAAAACGAGCTTTTAAAATTGTAGGAACAGGAACTAGTTTTCCTGCTAATAAAATAACTTCCGAAATGCTTGAAAAAAAGTATGGAATACCAGAAGGATGGAGTTTGAAAAATTCGGGTGTGGCCGAGCGCTATCATGCAACATACGAAACTGTGGCTCAACTTGGTGCCGAAGCATTAAATGAAGCAATGGCAAATGCCGGAATTGAACTTGGGCAAATTGGAATGTTAATTTCAGGTTCGGCTACTTATGATCACCCATTGCCTAATCAATCAAGTTTAATAAAAGGTGAGTTAAAAGATGGCAACATTGTAAATATTCCATGTGTAGATATTAATACTACCTGCTTGGGTTTTGTAACGGCTTTGGATTATGCCTCAAGAATGCTTGATAATTTCCGATTAAAATATATAGCAATTGTGTGTTCCGAAATTGCCTCCAAAGGATTAGATGCTTCTAATTGGGAAACCCTAAGTTTATTTGGCGACGGAGCTGCAGCCGTTATTATAAAATATGATGAAACCAATGAATCGGGAGCCATTCATTATGATATGCAAACGTATTCGGAAGGGGTTGAATACACCATAATTAAAGGTGGGGGAAACAAATACTTTTTTAAAGATAATCCGTATAGCCCTCAATTGCATTCATTTACAATGGAAGGTATTAAACTTTTAAAACTTGCAAAAAACAAGATTCCTGAATTTATGAATCTTTTTTTTAAAGATTTGCCAATCGATATTTCAGGTGTTGATTACGTATTTCCGCATCAGGCAAGTAAAATGGGATTGAAACTTTTTAATTCTATTTATAACATTGACGAAACTAAACAAATAAGCAATCTTGGTGAGAATGGCAACTGTATTTCGGCTTCTATTCCGTTGATGTTATGTGATTCAATAAAAAATGGAAAGTTAGAATCTGGCGATACATTGTTTTTGACCGGGACATCAGCTGGATTTGCAATAGGTGGATTATTAATTAGGTACTAATAATGTTTGATTTTCGCACCGCATTTTATTTAATCACTCATTCCTTTTCTTGTAAAAAGGGCAGCTTGCGATTTCCTTCCTTCAAAAGGCTGTTTTTTGTTTTTTTAGTATTACCATTATTCTTTTTTAACACATTAATAAACTGGATTTTTCTTTGGCTGGATGAACTAATTTTTCCGTCCTATCATAAAACGGATGTTTCAAAAAGTATTTTTATTATTGGAATGCCACGTTCAGGAACTTCATTTCTATTAAATCTAATTTGTTCCAATAAAAAAGAATTTACTTGTTTTAGCTTGGGCGAAATGGTTTTTGCTCCGTCAATATTGCAAAAATACATTTATCACATTTTTTCTAAACTGGATGGATTTATTGGAAAACCTTTCAAAAAATCGATTCTATTCATTGAGAAATTTTTATTTAAATCAACAAAAGGCGTTCATGATATTTCTTTTTTTGCAAATGAGGAGGATGAGTTTCTTTATCTTTTTCTTTTTCGCAGCATATATTTACAATACATTTTTCCTGATGTTAAAAAAAAACTCACTCTTATGAATCGTGATGAACTCAATAACACAAAGGCAGGACAACGAATGATGCGGTTTTATACCAATTGTGTAAAGAGGCATAATTATTTTTATAACCAATCGGGGCATCGTTATTTTGTTTCCAAAAACCCTGCCTACCCTGGGATGATTGACCTGTTATCGGCAAATTTTCCCGATTCATTTTATATCAATCCGGTTAGAAACCAAAAAGAGACAATAGCTTCTATTTTAAGTTTAAATAACCGGCTACTTTCAGGAGCATGTTCAGTAAAAGAACCCCAACCATTAAAAGAAATAACTATTGCTTTGCTTTTAAAATGGGATGAAAAATTGAAAAGTTTTTGCAAAAACGACAGTTTTAATGCTAAAATTTTGAATCTTGATTTTTCAGACCTTACCAATTATCCTTTTTTAACGGTTCAAAAAATATATAATCTTCTAAATTTTGCAATGGGCCAATCGGCAAAAGATATTTATCTTGCACAAGAAAATAAATCAAAAAGATATAAAAGTCCGCATCGTTATGAGAGTATTACTTTAGACGAAATCCAAAATTATAAAACCAATTAAGCCAATGACAACTAAGCTACTTATTACAGGAAGTGCAGGGTTTTTAGGTGGACGAACAGCTAAATACTTTGCTTCTCAAAAAGAAAAATATAGTGTTGTGGCAACTTCGCGTCGTTCGGAACGGCAGCGAGAGTTAGAAGAAAGTAATTGCCTATTTACTTCCGGCGATTTGTTAAAAATGAATCATTGTGATGAAATAACAAAGGGTATTGATGTTGTAGTTCATTGCGCTGCTCTTTCTTCACCTTGGGGCAATTACAGAGATTTTTATCTGGCAAATTTCATTGCTACCCAAAATTTGTTAGAATCATCTGCTAGAAACCATGTAAAGAAATTTATTTTAATTTCAACGCCAAGTATTTATTACAATCATAAAAATCGGTTCTTAATTAAAGAATCTGATGCGCTTCCTTCCCAATCGATAAACCATTATGCCTCTACCAAATTACTGGCAGAAAAACTGGTTTTGGAGCAAAATGGCAATGGAATTCAAACTCTAGCACTTAGACCCAGAGCTATAATTGGGGCTGAAGATATGGTGATTATGCCACGATTAATTAGAGCGTATAATTCCGGAAAACTTAAAATTATTGGCAATGGAAAGAATATTTGTGACCTTACCTGTGTGAGAAATGTGATAGAGGCCATTGAATGTTCAATTAATGCTGAAGAAAATGCAATGGGCAAAGCTTACAATATTTGCAATGGAGAACCCGTCGTTCTATGGGATAAAATTAATATCCTGTTTAAAGAGTTGGCTTTGAAAGAAGTAAAAAAGAAAGTTCCACTTTCGTTGGCTTTATTAGTTGCCTCAATAATTGAAAAAAAACACAAACTATTAGGTATTAACAGGGAACCTGATATAACAAGATATGGAATTGGAACTCTTGGAATTAGTATGACATTGGATATTTCTGAAGCAAAAAAATTTTTGAATTATAAACCAGTGCAATCAACAGATGAAGGATTAATGGAATTTATTGAATGGTTCAAAGCAGCAAAATAGAAATTAAATTTTTTGCCTCGGGATATTGTACTGCACATGCCCGTGTGGTTAACCCTAAAAGTGGAAATGGAATGACGCGGTTCTTTGCTGTTTGGGCATTAATTAAACATCCTGAACTTGGCATTATGCTTTTTGATGCTGGCTATAATTCAGAGTTTTATAAGGCTACTAAAACATGGCCTGAACGACTTTACAGATGGGCTACACCAGTCGATGTAAAAGAAGAAGAAACTGCAAAAGTTATTTTAGCAAAGGAAGGAATAGCACCGGAGGCGGTAAATTATTTTGTTATCTCTCATTTTCATGGTGACCATATTTGTGCAATGAAAGATTTTCCTTCGGCTAAATTTCTGTGTACAGTTGCTGCGTTAAAGCAAGTAAAGGAATTGAATGGTTTTTCGGCTGTTAGAAAAGGAATACTCAAAAATTTACTACCTATTGATTTTTTTGAAAGGGTGATTTTGTTAGAGGATATTTATAGTGTGACTATTGATTCGGTAAGCAAACTCAAATTCTATGTTCCTTTTCATTTTGACGGACTTCGCTTTGTTGAGTTACCGGGTCATGCACGAGGAATGTTAGGTTTTTATATCAAAACAGAAGAGCATGATTTATTGTATGCCACCGATGCGTCTTGGGATAAAACTACTTTTTTAAACAAAATATTACCTTCACCAATTGTAAAATTATTTTTTGATTCGTGGAAAGATTTTAAACAAACGAATGAAAACTTACTTAGATTTTTGACGGAGAATCCGAAAACTGAAATTCTTTTTACCCATTGTCCGCAAACTTTAAAACACGTTAAGAATGCTTTTTAAACTAAAAATTATAAAGTATTGGCTGAGATTTCGTTTTAGAGGAACGTTTAGTAATCGAGAATCTCTTGAAAGTTATCAAAAAAAATCGTTCCAAAAATTTGTGTCAAATGTTTTAGTTCATTCACCTTTTTATTCACCATATATAAAAAATATTAAGTCATTCACCGATGTTCCTGTTATTCAAAAGAAACAATTTATAGAGCAATTTGATAGCATTAATACAGTTGGTTTAAAGCTTGAAGAAGCGATGAATGTGGCCTTGGAAGCTGAAAAAACAAGAGACTTTGCCCCGGTGATAAATACTATATCGGTGGGCCTATCTACCGGAACCAGCGGACATCGGGGGATATTTATTGTCTCGGAAAATGAACGTGCAGCTTGGACAGCCATGGTTATGACACGTGTATTAAAACCAAAACTATTCAAACGCCAAAAAGTTGCTTTTTTTCTACGTGCCAATAACAATCTTTATACTTCTGTAAACTCTTTACTATTTGAATTTAGATATTTTGATATTTTCAAACCTTTGGAAATTCTAGCTAAAGAACTTGAACAATTTAATCCTGATTGTATTGCTGCGCAACCTTCTGTTCTTATGGATCTGTGCAGATTAAGTATTAAAGGTAAACTTCATGTTTCAGCAACTAAAATTATTTCATTTGCCGAGGTATTAGAAAATGAACATAAAAAATTAATAGAGGAAACTTTTAATTGCCCTATAACTGAAGTATACCAATGTACAGAAGGATTTCTTGGGGTTTCTTGCCAATATGGGGTAATGCATTTAAATGAAGATATTATTCATGTAGAAAAAGAAACGATTGAAGACAATCGGTTTTACCCGATTATCACTGATTTTACTCGTAGCAGCCAACCAGTTGTTAGATACCGATTGGACGATATTTTGATTGAAAAAAAGGAAAAATGTAAATGTGGTTCAGTCTTTAATGCTTTAGAAAAAATTGTTGGAAGAGAAGATGATATTTTATCGTTTCATTCTGGAAAAGGTGTTGTTTTTATATATCCTGACCTTATTTGCCGGAGGATTGCAATTCAAACAGATAAGTTTAAAAATTATAAAATTATTCAAACAGATAATGACACACTTCATATTTATCTGGAAACAGATTTGGAAAAAAAGGAAAAATGTATTCTCGAATTTACCGATGCAATTGAGGATTTACTTAATGAATACGGAATTACAACAACCAAATTATTGTTTTTTGATTCAATAGAATATTTGGCCGGAAATAAATTCAGAAGAGTTGAATCAAGAATTTTAAAAGAAAAATAAATGCTTAAAAAATCAATATTAATAAAATCAATTTTTTACAGGTTGTTTTCAACCTTGATAACATTTGGCATAACATTTATACTTACTGGAAATTTATTTGCAGCCATATCCATCGGACTATTAGACACACTTGTAAAAATATTTTCCTATTCTTATTTTGATATAATTTGGAAAAAAATTACCGGTTTTGATGCCAAGCCAGCGGTTATTTGGTTAACAGGCTTAAGTGGTTCAGGTAAAACTACAATTGCCAACGAATTAATGAAACGGTTAAAAGAAAAATCCTTTGTGCCAGTAATATTGGATGGTGACGAAATTAGGCATGCCATAAAGCTTCAAGGATTTGACGAGGACTCAAGAAAAAAGCACAATTTAAACGTTGGCTATATAGCTTCATTGTTCGAAAAGCAAGGCAATATTGTTATTGTTTCAATTATATCGCCCTATGATGATACCAGAAATGAAATACGTAAAATGTGTTCTAATTTTATAGAGGTATATGTTTCAACTGATATTGAAATTTGTATTAAGCGGGACCCTAAAGGACTTTATAAGAAAGCACAATCCGGAGAATTAAAAGATTTTACAGGAGTTTCAGCGCCTTATTACCCCCCGAAAAACCCTGAAATTATTCTTGATACAGATGCCTTGAGTTCAGCGCAAAGTGCATCACTTATTATTAAATTTTTGAGAAGGATATAATATTTTAACAAGGAAAACCATGAGCTCTCTATTCGTTTATTCTCTGTTCTTTATAATAGGAATTTTCCTTTCCTATCTATTTTTCCCTCTACTTATGGATATGATTGTTGAAGGTTCCGAAAAAAGAGGTTTTTATAACGGCCCATGGAAGACTCATTTAGGTATAGGGAAAGATACGATACCAAAAATTGAAAAGTCAGCAATTGCAAGGGTAGGACTTGGTGCTAATTCTTCCGAGGAAACAATTTATTGGAATGCATTTACAGATCCGGATGGAAATCCTTTGATTTCGAAGTTTTCATATGTGATAGAGTTAAAGGCAGATTTACCTATTGATTTTGAAAATCAAGGATTCTGGAGTATTACAATTTATGGACATGATAAATTTTTAGTTGAAAACACCAGGAAGAAATATATGTTTAGGTACTCTGCCGATGATAAAATGAATTTTTCATTCCCTATTGTAATTAATTTAAAGCAATCCGGAGGCGATAATTCAGAATTTTCTATTCCTTTACCTATAAAAAACGAAAAATTTTCAATTGCGTTAAGATGTTATAGGCCCTTGCAGATTATGCAAAATCAAATAACATGTTCAACCATTCAAATGCCTTCAATTACTAAAATATGTTGACATTAATAATTATAACTTTTGCCTTTTTACTCATTGGATTTCTGGCCGGTTTAATTATTTTAACTCAAGTATTTCCCATTTGGGAAGTAAAAAGATTACAAAAAAAGTTAGCTAAGGAAGGATATGATTTTGGAAAGTGGAAACACTTTCGAGAATTGGTTGATCATAATGTTAAAGTTATTGTAAAACCAAATTGTGAAACCTTGTATTCAAGCATATTTATTCAAACATCTCTGGGGCCATTCTGTTTAATTATACCACCAGTATCAGGTTATTTTTGTATTACATTTCTAAATAAAAATACTGATGTTTTAAGCTATATAACCAATAAAGATATTTCGGATATGGATCAAACCACTTTTAATATAATTTTTTCAGAAAAGAATCAGTCTGTAAAAGAGAATAATATTTATTTAAAATCAAATTTGTGCTGGATAATTGCCCGATTTGGAATCAGAGCAAACGAGGATGTTAAATTAATTCATAATTTACAGAATAATTTAATTTTGAATAAGTTTTAATATAAAACCTGAATTTAATTTTCAACTATTGAACGTACTATTAGAGATTAATTATTCTTAGTTTTAGAACAAAGGAAATAGGTTGACTCATTTTTCTATAATAAAAGCTGCCGAAGTATAATTTGTTTTTAAATCAATAATAATTCCACAACCAGTTTCAGGTAACGTTGAAAAAGAGTCAAAAGCAATTACTTCAGCAGTTTCAATTATCACTCCCAAAAAATCATTTATAGCTGATAAATTCGTTTCTGTATTTTTCTCGAAAGACTGAATATCAATTTTGTGGCGAATACTGGTAATGCGGCATTTTATTTCAAATGAATTAATTCTTAACAAATACTCCTCTCCTATTTGTAATTGTTTTTCGTCATTAAGCCAACAAAGTGTCGCCTCAATTTTATTGCTAAAAAATAAAGGTATTTCATTTTTTATTATTAAATCCCCCCTTTTTGCCTCAACCCCGTTTTCAAAATAAATACAAATATCATCACCGGCAATTGCGTCATTTCTATAAGTGTTTCCTATAATTATGTTTTTGATTATTGCACTTTTTCTTTCCGGATTAATTTCTATTGAGTCCCCGATTTTAAGGTTTCCGGAAATAAGTTTTCCTGCAAATCCTTTTTCAGAGTCTTTGGTTTCAATAATGCATTGCACCGAAAATCGTGTAATATGGCTGTTTGGTATTTTAGCATTTATAGTTTCCAAACATTGCATAAGTGTTATACCATTATACCACGTCATTCGCGAGGATACTAAATTTACATTATCACCCAGCAAAGCACTAATCGGGAAAAAGGAAATATTTTGAAGTTTTAATTTCTTTGCAAGCACCAAAAATTGATTTTTAATGGAAATGAATATTTCTTCATTGTAGGCCACATTGTCCATCTTATTGATAGCTACTAATACGTTGGGAATATTAAGAAAAGAAGCCACTAATGAATGTCGCCTTGTTTGCTCCGTAATGCCAATGTTTGCATCTATCAAAATAATCATGGCATCTACTTCCGATGCTCCGGTTACCAAATTTTTAGTGTATTGAAAATGGCCGGGGGCATCGGTAATAATATATTTTCTGTTTTGGGTAGTAAAATATTTATAAGCTATATCGATGGTGATTCCTTGTTCCCGTTCGCTTCTAAGGCCATCTGTGATGTGTGCCAGATTTATACTATTTAAAGTTTTATCGGATTTAGAAACTGATTGAATAATATCCGATTTTATTTGGCCAATATCATAAAGCAATCTCCCAATGAGGGTGCTTTTTCCATCATCAATGTTTCCTGCGGTTATAAATCTCAGTATATCCAAATTTAAAAATAACCTTGTAATTTTCTATCTTCCATGGCTGCATCCGAAAACTGATCGTCTATTCGAGTTTCGCCTCTTTCACTCATATTGGATGATGCAATTTCATCTATCACTTGCTCAATAGATTCGGCTTCGCTTTCTATTGCTGCAGTGCAGGTCATATCTCCAACCGTCCTGTACCTTACTTTTTTCTCTTCAATAGTGTCATTTTTATCCAAATTAATGAAATTGGAAACTGCAATGAGTTTGCCATTAAAATTTATGCACTTGCGATCATGAGCAAAATACAAAGAAGGTAATTCAATCTTTTCCCGAAGTATATAATTCCATACATCCATTTCACTCCAGTTGCTTATTGGAAACACTCTCACATTTTCACCAGTATTAATTTTTCCATTGTATAATTTCCAAAGTTCTGGTCGCTGGTTATAAGGTTGCCAAGCACCATTTTTATCTCGTATCGAAAAAATTCGCTCCTTGGCTCTGGCCTTTTCTTCATCTCTTCGTCCACCACCAATGCATGCATCAAAACCAAACTCATTTATGGTATCCAATAAAGTAATAGACTGCAATATATTTCTACTCGGAAATTTGCCGGTAGGGTCTATAAGATTTTTTTCCTTAATAGTGTCTTCAACTTTTCTCACAATCAGCTCAAAGCCAAACTTTTTAACCAATTCATCTCTAAAATCAAGTGCTTCTTTAAAATTATGCCCGGTATCAATATGCAATAGAGGAAATGGTGAATTTGCCGGAAACAATGCTTTTTGAGCCAAATAAATTAATAGTGTTGAATCCTTGCCTCCTGAAAATAAGAGTACCGGTTTTTTAAATTGTCCATAAATCTCTCTAAAAATATAAATTGATTCTGATTCAAGTGTATCTAAGTAGTTGCCCACGGCTTTAATATTTAGCAAATAGGAATTGTTAAATGCAAACTTAAAATAAAATTAAATTGAGTCATAAACATGTTTGGCACAGAATGGCTAAATTGGAATTAACTTTGTAACGAATCATTTTAAAAAAATAAATGAATTATAAAAGGGGAATATCTGTAGGAATGATTTATATAAGTTTGGCACTAACTGTGTTCTCATGCAGCCATTATGATATGGGAAAAGCGGAAACTAAAATAAGCGAAAATGGAGATGATGAAAGCCACAACAACGGCCAAAATTGCATGAATTGCCATTCTGTAGGACAAGAAGGGGAAGGTTGGTTTAATCTTGCAGGATCGGTTTATAAATCTGATAAAGTTTCAAGAAATGCCAATGGGAAAGTGTTTTTGTATGCCGAACCAAATGGACAAGGAAATTTAAAATATACCATTGATGTAGATGGTGAAGGTAATTTTTATACTACTCAAAACATCAATTTTGAAGGAGGACTGTATCCTGTGCATCAAAATAGTAATGGGGTAAAAAAGTTTATGGAATCTCCAATTATCAGTGGTCAGTGCAACAGTTGCCATAATGTATCCACCGACAAAATTTGGAATGAATAAAAAATTATTTAGTTTGAGGAGTTGAACCTTCCTCCGCTTTTTTTGCTCCTTTAAAATACTTTAAGTTGTAGGTAAATGTGAGCATAAAATACCGTTGCAATACATTGGTTTGAACGTCTTCATAATAGGTTTCGGTGGTGTTTCGGCTAATACTGTTGTTTTGTTTCATGATATCAAATACACTCAACCGCAAGTCAGCCGCCTTTGCTTTCATAAATTTATAGCCAATGGCTGCATTCCAAAGTAAATAGTTTTGATTGTAACTGCTTGAAAGTCCTGAATTAAATTGATGACTCAATTCGGTTTGAAAAACCAAACCTTTCCATGGATTTGCCTGAATTTTGAATCGTGA
>CAMDGU010000055.1 GCA_945897885.1 Chitinophaga pinensis | reverse complement strand
CAAGTAGTTATTTTTAGCATTTTGTTTGGCATTGGACTGGCTATGGTTAAGGAATCCAAGCGTAAGCCCATGATTTCATTTTGCGAAAGCCTGAGTGAAGTGATGTTTAAGTTTACCAATATTGTGATGCTGTTTGCCCCTTTTGCTGTTGGTGGCGCTATTGCTTATACCGTTAGCACCATGGGAATGGATATGTTTCTGCCTTTGGCCAAATTGGTTGGTTCACTCTATTTAGGGTTGTTGCTTTTTGTGTTTGGGGTGCTGTTGCCCATAGCTTTATTAGTTAAAGTACCTGTAATAAAATTTGCCAAAGCTATTTCAGAACCAGTGAGTATTGCCTTTGCTACAGCAAGTTCTGAATCGGCCTTGCCGCGGGCTATGGAAGAAATGGAACGTATTGGGGTTCCCCCAAAAATTGTAGGTTTTGTATTGCCCACAGGGTATAGTTTCAATTTGGACGGCACCACACTTTACCTTTCACTAGCCAGTATTTTTGTGGCACAAGTAGCCGGAATAGATTTAACTATTTGGGAGCAAGTAGGGATTTGCCTTACCTTAATGCTTACTAGCAAAGGGGTGGCAGGAGTGGCACGAGCTAGTATGGTTATTTTAGCAGCTACCGTTAGCCAGTTTAATATGCCCATGTGGCCGGTTTATTTAATAATGGCGGTGGATGTGTTAATGGATATGGGAAGAACTGCGGTAAATGTTATAGGAAATTGCCTTGCCACCATAGTAGTTGCCAAATGGGAAGGGGAATACAAACCCAATATGAATAAGGAAGAAATACTGGATGTGAAGGAGTTTTAAGATATCCAAAAAGCTTAAGACATTTTTTAGTCATATAGCGTGAAATTAAAAATAAAGTTAGTTAATGCAGCTTTTAAAGCCTCCTTTTGGGATTGAATCGAAAAGGTTGCTTCCCTAGTTCTGGAGTTGTGCTTCCAATTCCTGATGCTGGAAACTTGTGTTAGTATATGAATCTGCTCACCAATGGTGGACAGCGTTAACAGTTATTGAAGTTTATTTAACGGAATTTAAATGCAGTTGCGATTACCCTTAACACAAAATCCTAAAAATGAAAAAAACAATATTAATACTAAGCACAATCTTCTTTATTTCTTGTAATAAAGATGCAGTTATTAGCTCGGCAGAAAATAATGGCAGCACCATTGAAAATATTTTAGATGCCTACGATCATGATGTTCTTATATATCATAGTTCTCATTCCTATTTTGCAACTGAAGGTGAAATGGCTAGTGTGAATTTAAAAGCATGGGAAAATGGTCCCACTTCTAAGGAAGTAGATTTGGGTGATTTTTATTTTGATAACTCAAAAGTTCAAATTGACGGGAAAAGAAGCAATTATATTTCTGAAAGTTTAGATAAGAATATTCTAAATTGTTTAGGAAAGGATGTTACTGTAGGATTTGATGGTAATAAGAATTTAGGGTTTGAACCTTTTACAAGTAATATTTCTATTGTTAAAGCTCTTAAATCTGACATGGCCCCAAAAATAACAAGGGTAGATTTAACAAAAGATTTTACAGTTAGTTGGGTATCCGAAAATAAGGAAGATGATTTAGCTCTATATGTAATTTGGTATGGTGACAGGAAATTACAAACGCCTAAAAGGTGGTTAAAAATGGTAAAGGATAATGGTACATACTCAATTCCAAATTCAGTTATAAAAGATTATAACCCGGGGGGAAAAGTTAAAATTCAATTGATTAGGTTTGATTATAACTCTCAAAAAGTAGGCGATAAAAAAATATTACTATTATCAACAAGTACAATGGATGGATTATTTAAAATAGCTACTTCAAATTAGTTTTGTTAAAAATAACTTGCTTTAAAGCCTGTGGTATGAGCACAGGCTTTTCTGTTTTTATAGCCAATTAATGTATTATTAATTATTTGTTCCATCCGGCTTTACCACTAATTCTCTCTGCTTTACCAGCGGACTAAGCAACTGAAATTAAAGGCTTCAACCCTTTGTAACTTTGTTAAAAGCAATTACGAAGTTATGAACCGAATAGATTTTAGTCAGTGGACCGACCCAACCGATTTTGAACGCAACGAGTTGGTATTTGAAAAAAGGAACAAAGCCTATGGGGCTTATGCTATCCGAAAAAATTATAATAAGACGCTTGTCAGAGCTTTAGTTTTTTCAGTCTTTATTATTCTTAGTCTTTTTATGATTCCAAAAATTACCATGCTTTTTGCGAAGGAAACCTTACCGAATGAGTGGGACATAGTAACTTTTGACATGACACCGCCTGAACCTACCAAAAAGGAAGAAATTTTAAAGATTCCTGAAGAGGATAGAAAAGTAGAAAAGAAAAGTGATACTCAAATGCAAAACATCTGGAAAGTAATAACCGATGGCATAGCTGACCTTGATACGTTAACCGTAGATGATATAAATAAATTGATAACCGGCGCTAATCATAACCTAGGAGGAACAGACAGTACTTTAGATTTTTTTGATGAAATTGGTGATTTGGGTTCAGGAAATACAATTATTGCTGACAAAACAGAAGAGGCGGTTTTGTTTGTAACTGAAATGCCTGAATTTATTGGAGGTAACGAAAATATACCACCTTATTTAGGAAGCAACATTGTTTTTCCGCAGGATGCCATTGAAGATGGCAAAGATGCCCGAGTTATGGTAGGATTTATAATTGAAAAAGATGGTTCTATTTCCAATGTTAAGATTTTATCGTGCACTGAAACAGGCTATGGTTTTGAGAAAGAAGCCATCCGTGTAATAAGTGAAATGCCTCGCTGGAAACCAGGTAAACAAAATGGCCATCCCGCCAGAGTATTATTTAGAGTTCCTATTTTCTTTAGGCTCATGTAAGTTAGTTTTTCATATTTTTCTTAATTAAAAGTCCTTGTATTATTTACAAGGGCTTTTTTCTTTATTTGCACCTAAAATAAATCCTTGCTTTTTAATTCACTTCCATTTTTTATTTTCCTCCCGCTGGCAGTTTTAATTTACTACCTACTCCCTTTTCGGGTTAGGTGGATTTTTTTACTGGCGGCGGGGTATATTTTTTATGGCTTTTTGCAGCCTCAGTTTTTGGTATTGTTGCTTCTGTCTACGTGTGTCGATTTTTATTTTGCTCTTAAAATTTCAGAGTCAAAAAATAATAGCTTTAAAAAAGCCTATCTTGCAGCCAGTCTGTGTTTTAACATTGGGCTACTCTTTGTTTTTAAATACCTTTCCTTATTTTTAAAGGATATTGACCCTATGATGGCCAATATATACAGGGCTGAGCATCCAATAAAAGGAATGGTAATGAACGCCATTTATTTTTCTATCCCGGTTGGTATTTCGTTTTATACTTTCCAATCGTTGAGTTACACTTTTGATGTGTATTACGGAAGGCAAAAGGCTGAAACCAGTTTGCCAAGGTATGCCGCTTTTGTGGCTTATTTTCCGCCATTGGTGGCCGGTCCAATAGAACGTTTTCATCACCTTTCAACCCAAATTTTTGCCAATCACAAGCCGCTTTATAAAAATTTTGCCAATGGTTTTCGGCTCATGTTGTTGGGCTTTTTTCTTAAAATGTGTATTGCCGATAATGCCGGCAACTATACCGATTTAGTTTTCAATAGGCCCGAAGATTATTCAAGCAGTTCTGTTTTATTAGGAATGGTAATGTTCGGGATTCAGATTTATGCTGATTTTTCAGGCTATTCATTGATTGCTCAAGGGGCTTCTATTTGGTTGGGAATTCAGTTGGTTGATAATTTTAGAACACCATATTTATCAAGTTCTGTTACTCAATTTTGGAAACGATGGCATATTTCACTCACTACCTGGTTTAAGGATTATCTTTATATTCCTTTGGGTGGTAATAAGGTTGGAGTGCCACGTTGGGTTATAAATATTCTACTCGTTTTTTTGGTAAGTGGATTTTGGCATGGGGCTAATTATACCTTTATTGCTTGGGGAGCCATTCATGGCTTAGCCTATTTAGCTGAACATTTTACCAAACCTATCCTTAATTTTTCAGAATCAAAGTTTAAGATTTTTCGCTTAATTGGAGGAATGAAAACCTTTGTAATAGTTACCATTGCCTGGGTATTTTTTAGAGCCAATAATTTTGAACATGCCAAGCATATTTTTAAATCGGTGTTAAAACCACTAGGAACACAAACTTTGGAGGTCACTAATTTCGTTTGGCTTGTAATGGGAGTTTTTGTGGTATTTGATGTGATACTTTACAATAAAAGAATTGATTCATTTTTGGAAAGTAAAAAGTGGGGAATACGGTGGTTGGTTTATGCTGTTTTGTTAGGTTGTATTTTAATGTTCGCAGGAACTGTTAAACATCCATTTGTGTATTTTCAGTTTTAAAAAAATGCCACTAAAGCACCAAAACACAAAAGCCCACAAAAAAATATAAAATAAAGAAAACTCAAATTTTTAAAATGAATTTTGAACCAATATCACCAGAATTAGAAGCCATTGGTAAAAAGATTGTAGATGCTGCCTATACAGTTCATAAGAGGCTGGGACCTGGATTGCTTGAAAAAGTGTATGAAATTTGTTTCTGTTATGAACTAGAGAAAAGAGGGTTAAAGTATTTGAGGCAAACAGACGTCCCAATAGTTTATGATGAAATTATTTTTGATGAAGGATTGCGATTGGATGTTTTGGTCGAAGACCAAATAATTTGTGAATTAAAAGCCTTTGATTTGGTAAATCCAATTTGGGAGGCGCAACTGTTAAGTCATTTAAAATTAACAAATAATCGTTTGGGTTATTTAATAAATTTCAATGTTGTTAATATTGGAAATGGTATAAAAAGATTAATACGATAATTTAGTGAAATTTGGTGTTTTCGTGATTTCGTGGCAAAGAAAAATAGCTATAAGAATTTTAGCCCTTGCTGCCATTGCAGTGGGGTTTAATACCCTTTTTACAAAATTCATCTGGCCTGAGGAATTGGCTAAAGAAGGTCCTGAATTGCAAAAGCTATTAAAATTAAGTGATTCGTGTGATATGCTTTATTTTGGTGAATCGAGCAATATAAGTTACGACCCGGTTAAGGATTCAATTACCACAAGTATTAGTGGGTTGATAACCGAACAATTACCAAATAAAAAGTTGGGAGATATTACCCATCAAGCTTATCATGCCGGAATTTATTTACCATTAATAAAAAGAATTCCTCCCAATGGAAAAGTAAAAACAATCATTGTTACTTTAAATTTAAGAACCTTAGATCAGGCATGTATTCATTCAGGGTTGGAAACTGCTTTGCAAAAACAAGCCTTATATTATGCCAATCAACCTCCTGTTTGGATTCATCTTAGGGCAGCATTGAATGATTATGATAATGTCTCGGAACACGAACGAGACCACAAAATGTGGAAACAATGGACGGATGACAAGCTAGAAGTAAACGGTATTGAATTTCCTCACCCAACCATTAAAACATGGTGTGAAGCGGTGAAATTTCCTTTGTCGGATGGAAGTGAAGATATGCCCAAACGAACCTTGGCCGATCATTATGTAAAAGCGTATGCTTTTGTAATTGATGAAGATAATCCAAGGGTTATAGACTTAGATGAAATTTTAAAGGTTTGCAAAGCAAAAAACATGAAAGTTGTGTTCAATCTTTTGGCCGAAAATACTGAGTATGCAGATAGTTTGGCCGGTAAATCATTAGCGCAATTGATTCGCTATAACCGTGATTATTTGGTGAAAAGATACACGGCTAAAGGAGTTATAGTAGTTGATAATTTGGAGGTGGTGAAAGGCAAAGATTATACCGACCAAAACTGGACAACCGAACATTACAATTATACAGGCAGGAAAGCCATAGCTAATAATGTAGCGCAAAAGCTATTAATGAATAACTAAATTTGCAACCATGTCTTACAGCATTTCCAATATAGCCCAAATTATTAATGGAAAGGCTCAATTACCATTTCCCGATTTTAGGATTAAGCATTTAAGTATTGATAGTCGCAGGATTATAGAGACTGAAGCTACGTTGTTTTTTGCTATCACAGGGCCACGAAACGATGGCCATAATCATATTGCCGAACTAATAAAAGAAGGCATAAAATGCTTTGTGGTAAATCATATTCCTCCTATTATTTCAGATGAAGGTATAAATTTTATTGTCGTTAATGATACTGTAAAAGCACTTCAAAAATTATGTGCTCATCACCGCCAATCGTTTCAGTATCCTGTGATTGGGGTTACCGGAAGCAATGGAAAAACAATCGTTAAAGAGTGGTTATATCAAATTCTTCATTCAAAACTAAGGGTAGTTCGCAATCCAAAGAGTTATAATTCACAAGTTGGGGTTCCTTTGTCGGTTTGGCAAATGGATAATTTGTATGACTTAGGAATTTTTGAGGCAGGGATTTCAATGCCCGGTGAAATGGAAATTTTGGAAGAAATACTAAAACCAACCATTGGCATCTTTACCAATTTGGGCGATGCACATTCTGAAAATTTTGAAGATGCAGCCCAAAAGATATTTCAGAAATTTGGTTTATTTAAAAATTGCCAGGTGCTTATAGCACAAGAAGGGAATATTGTGGTAGATGAATTTTTAAGGAATTGGGAGGTGAGTAAACCCGGAAGAAAATTGCTTACCTGGAGTTCAACAAAAAGTGCGGCCGATTTATTTATAACCCCATTACCTGATAAACACGTAAGGGCAAAATATAAAGGTTTAACCTATGTTTATAGCATACCTTTTGATGATTTGGCTTCGGTCGAAAATTCGGCCACTTGTCTTCTAACTGCTCTGCATTTGGGTTTTGAATTAGATTTTATTTTTAAAAAACTAAGTGAATTGCAGCCTGTAGAAATGCGGTTACAAAAAATTGAAGGCATTAACAATACCATTTTAATAAATGATACCTATAATTCGGATATAAACTCTCTTGAAATTTCGGTTGATTTTATTACCCGGCAGGATAATTCACGAAGCCGAACGGTAATTTTAACTGACATTTTGCAAACCGAAAAATCATCGGCTGAGTTGTATTCAACGGTCAATTCAATTTTAATAGCAAAAGAAATAGACCGCTTTATTGGAATAGGCCCGGAGTTGGAAGCCAATGCTCATTTAATAGAAATACCAAACAAAGCATTTTATCATTCCACTGAAAATTTCCTTTCAAAATTTGATTTAAAATCTTTCAAAAATGAAAATATTCTTTTAAAAGGAGCTCGTAATTTTGGGTTGGAACAATTAGTGAAATTGCTTGAAAAGCAAACCCATCAAACAGTTTTTGAAATTAACCTTTCAGCCATCGAAGCCAATTTCAGATATTTTAAATCTTTGGTACCCAAGCAAACCAAAACTATGGGAATGGTAAAAGCGTATTCCTATGGATCAGGAAGTTTTGAAGTAGCTAAATTATTGCAAGATGCAGGAGTAGATTATTTGGCAGTGGCCTACACCGATGAGGGAGTGGCCTTGAGGCAAAAGGGAATTACCAAACCCATAATGGTGATGAATCCTGATGAACGGGCTTTTGATACCATGCTGGAATACAATTTGGAACCCGAAATTTATAGCTTTCGATTATTGTATTCGTTTATAAAAGCGTGTGAAAATTCAGGAAAATCTGGTCACGGCATTCATATTGAATTTGATACAGGCATGCACAGGTTGGGGTTTTCGCCTGACGAGGTGGAACTTTTGAAAGCCGAACTTGTTAAAAATCCATTTATTGAAGTAAAGAGTATTTTTAGTCATTTGGCCGGAAGTGACGAAAGTCGGTTGAGCGAGTTTACCAAAAATCAAATCCAATTGTTTAAAAATACCTCTGATAATTTGGTTAAAGCATTACCAAATCAACCGCTCCTTCATATTCTCAATAGTGCCGGTGTATTGCATTATCCCGAAGGTATTTTTGATATGATTCGCTTGGGAATAGGGTTACATGGTATTGACCCTTCTGATTTTAGCAAAACGGCTTTAACTGAAGCAGGTACTTTAAAATCTTATATTTCACAACTAAAAAAAGTAAAGGCCGGCGAAGGAATAAGTTATGGCTTACATTCAATAAGTGATGAAGATAGAACCATTGCTATCATTGCCATTGGTTATGCGGATGGTTTCAACAGAAAACTAAGTAATGGAAACTGGGAAGTTTTAATAAACAATAAAAAGGCACCAACCGTTGGTAAAATATGCATGGACATGTTTATGGCTGATGTAACCGATATTGATTGCAGAGAAGGGGATGATGTATTGCTTTTTGGGAAAGGACTTTCCATAGAGAAAATGGCAGAAAAAATTGGAACAATTCCTTATGAAGCGCTTACTTCAATATCACCGCGTGTAAAACGAGTGTATTGGTATGAGTAATAATGGTTGGATAAATTTAATTTTGTTCAGCAAAACACATAAATATGAAAAATTTTACCATTATCATTCTCCTATTTTTAATAGGACTTAGTTCTAAACCACTTTATGGACAAATTTAATTAAATTCTTCTGATATATATTCTACAGGGAGTTATAAAATAAACCGAGCTCAAGGATTAATAAATCCTGGATTAGCAGGAGAGAATAAAATTTGGGATTTTTCAACCTTGGAAAAATTACAAGCTAATACTTTGAAAATTGAAAAATATACCGATAACGGAAAAGGTATTGACGCAAATTTGGTTGAAATATTGAATGGTGATACAACGGAGTTTTTGAAAAAGACATCGAATGCTATTTATACAGTAACAGGAAATAAGGAAGGAGGATTTCAAAACATTAAATTTATTGATTTTCCCTGTAATTATGGTATGAAGCAGCAAGATTCCGCATTAAATATTTCTTATTATTTTGCTAATGGAAAAGATTCCCTTGATTCAATAAGAGTAACAACAAAGATTTATATTCAATCTGAAACAGATGCTTGGGGAGTGTTAAAAATCCCATTTGGAGAATTTAATTCATTAAGGCTAAAAATTAAAATAAGTTATCAAATAAAACAGGAGGGTAAAAAAGCATTTAGACCCTATTTTGAGCTTCCAGGGTCTTTCCTTGCTGATACTTTTACAAATTATCAATGGTATACTCAGAAGATGGGAAATTGGTTGCTTTATTACCACGATAAAAGGTATGTAAGGTATTTAGATCTCGAACCAGTTCAAACCAATATTAAGACAACCTTGCCAGTTGAAATTAATGTCACAAATCCAATTGGTAATAGTTTGGAAATAAATAATACTGGAGGAGATGTTTATAATATTTCACTAATTGATATGGGTGGAAGGCAATTAATAATTGGGGATTTAGAGGCCAGTAATAACCAATCATTTGATATTGCATCAATAGCATCAGGAATTTATTTTCTGAAGGTTGAAAATATACAGACCAAACAGATTTATCTTAAAAAATTAATAAAGTAAATTTTACCAAATTTGTTTTATTAATAATGGCTGCTACTAATCTGCATTTTTAGATTATAATTGTATCCAATTAATGGATATTCTTTACCCAATTCTTTTCAATTCGAGTGTTTTAATAGCTGCCACGGTCACGAGTTTCTTTTGGTTTATTGGTGGCACCACAGGTTTGGTATATGCTTTTCCAAAAAAGGCAAAGGGTAAAAAATACCGCCCCAGCAAAATCCTTCTATTTATTACTACTGCGGTATTGGCAGGTATGACCTTGCTTTGTTTAGGACAAACAGGTACGTTTAATTCTGTTTTGAGCGAAGAATCACTTAAATGGGGAAATAGATTGATTGGTATTGTATTTTTAGCCAGATCAATTGGAAGTTTTAAATATGTTGGGTTCACAAAAACCTCTAGAAATTCTGAATTTGCTACTACGGATACGTATTTAATAAGTCCCCTATGTTTGGTTATTGCCTTAATTCAATTTTACCTTACCTCATATTTTTAAAACGACCACGAGTTATCTCTGATATTGTAATTTTCAATAGAAAACTTGAACCCTTGATAATAATCGTTTTTGCCATTATTGTTTAGGTCTTTATTGTTATACCCATTGGTGTAATAAATACCAACCTTAAAAGTTTCTCGCAATAGTTTAAATACCTTGTTAATCCCATAACAAATTTCAATATGCCTTGTGTCATTTTCAAAAGCCCAAAGCAAAGATGATCCGGCCGAAGCATTAATGTTAAATCGTTTAAATAAAGGAACCGCACTGGTTAAAAAACCGTTAAAACTATGCCAATAATGCGCTTCTAAATACCAATCAAAGGTGGGGAATGTTTTTGGTAAAAGTTGATAGGTGCCTAATGGATTGGAAAGTAAAAATGGATCACCCTGTCGTTGGTATTTGTAATCAATAATGGGAAGCATTTTTGTGTTAAAAAACTTACCTGTGCTAATATTGTAGCTTGCTGTACCTATTCGTCCGTAATTAATCGATTGGCTAATGGAAGACTGTAGATAACTAAAATCAACATTACTCTTAAACAATCCTTTAACCCCTTGATTATAAACAATGGAAAAGGTAGGGAATTTACTTCCTAAAACAATTTTTTCTTTAGGTTCTCTGATATATTGCTGTTTGGGTGTGTAACTTAGAATGAATTTTATTTCAGTAGATTTGTGCGAAGCAAAAGGAATTGGCTGGTTTCCTTCGGGAAATATTTTATCACCTAATTCTGAAAACTCATACTTTGTAATATCCTTTCTATCACTGAATGAAATGTAGGAGGTAAAATATAATCCATTAATAACCTCAAATACATGACCAACTTGGAATCGTTTTTGGTCATAAAAATTGCTTCGTTTAAACAAATTTAAATAAGCATCAAAACTGTTAATCATCATAAACTCTCGAGCAGCAAATAAATAATAACGTGATCTTTTTATAGGATTATAAAGGTGGGAGTAGTAGAGTCCTCCTTTTAAATCATTATTTAAAAAACCATAACTGGCAAAAGGGGTTGCTGAGATGGATTGCCGATTTTCAAATCTTTTATTAATCTGCATAAAATAGGCTGTTCTGAATCCGCCAACACTTCCAGGCTGCAAGGTTGCAAATAAGGGAGCAAATTCCATCCTTAATTTCTTTTCCCTGTTAATGTAACCTTGTCCTCTCCATACCACTTTTAAAAAGGTAATTCTATTGTATATATTGTCAATGGAGTCCAGGTATTCTGTGCTATTTCTTACCAAATAAATACTGTCGCGGTAATGGGTAAAAGTTTTTTCATCTTGGCTTAATGTGTCCTTTCTTTGCTGGGCCCACCAATCTGCATTTCGCTCATAGGCAGAATCAAAAGCGGCACTTATTTCGTTTCCAAAAAACTTGTTAGGAAGATTTAAGTTGGTTTCGTAATCGGTATAAAAAACAATTGTTTTACCTTCCCGTTTGCCGTTCTTGGCATTTTTGGTGTAGGTAAATGTTTGGTTTTTTACAAAAACAAACCCATCGGCAGCTAATTCATAGTCTTGTTTTATTTCAAAAGAACTGAAAAGTGGAATATGATTAGGATTCAGAGAAAAGTTAACACTTTTAATAAGCCAAAGGCTATCATAAATTTCAACTTCTCCTTCAAAAAGCGCATTACCAATTTTTCGTGGAGTAATTCTTATTTTATAAACCTTCTGTTTTTCTTCATAATATGAACCTAAAAATTTAAAACGATAGGAAACATTGGCTCCCGGACTAAAGGGGGAGATATATTTTACTTCGCTTAGTTTTCCAAGCTCAACCTGATTTTTGTAAAAATCAAATTCACCATCGGTAACACTCAAAAAGTAAAGAGAATATTTGTCACCTACAATCCTAACCCCTGAACGTTCCTCTTTAATACTTGCCGTTCGGCCCCAATATTTAATCAAATTAACTTCGGCAAAATTCATATTTGGAATTTTCGGAGTCAATGTTTTTATCTCAGCTTCAATAGAATCAATATTCAAAGGTTCCTTTTTTTTAGCTTTCTGTTTCTTTTTTACTGCTGCCGAATCTATAATTAATATGTCTGAAGCTTTAATATATCCCGAACATTTATAGTTAAGCAAACTTGCATTTATTTTATTTCGGTTAGCTATCACCTGTTGAATGATATCCCATGATGGATCGCGTTTTTTATTGGTTACCTGAATTTCTTTAAGAGTGTTCTGTTTTTCAAAAAGAATTATTTTAACAGATACATTCTTGTTTATTGGGTTATTTAACGAATAGTTTTGGTAGCCAACAGCAGATATTACAATTTCATAATACCCTTCTTCCAGCTTAAGTTTAAAAAAACCATCATCATCGGTAGCAGTGCCTAAATTATCGTTTCTTAATCTAATGCTTGCCCCGGGAATCGTTTGTCCTGATGAGTCTTTAACAGTGCCGCTCAAAGTAAAATACCGCTGAGCATTGGCCAGATTATTAAGAATAAATAAGAAAGTGACAAGGGTAAAAAATCGAACCATGAATACTTGTAACGCAAATTAAGGTTAAAAGTTATGAAGTGGCGAATAGTTCACTCGACAAACGGGAGCTTTAATTTGATGTTTTGGACATTTTATTTATCCAAAGTTATTTGACTGAGTTGCATTTAAAATTGGGGCTTTTAAAAAAAATAAAGATTTAATGGAATAATGGTCTATCTTTGACCTTTTAAAAATAAAACAACAAATACAATGTCACAACAAGGAACAGTAAAATTTTTTAACGAAACTAAAGGTTTCGGATTCATTTCACCAAGCAATGGTGGAGCTGACATCTTCGTTCACTCTTCAGGTTTAATCGATAACATTCGTGAGAATGATACCGTAAGCTTCGAAGTTGAGCAAGGTAAAAAAGGAATCAATGCGGTAAATGTAAAAGTAGGATAATAAGTCTTTAATTTATATAAAATCGTAAAGCATCCGTCAAAAGCGGATGCTTTTTTTGTGCTTTAATTTTTGTTTCTGTCGTAATGGCAGAATTTAATATCAAATTTCCTTTGGCATTTTTATTGTTTGAAAAGGCATTAAACAAGTAAAATAAAAGATGAGCAAAGTAATAGGAATAGACTTAGGTACCACCAACTCGTGCGTATCGGTTTTAGAAGGAAATGAACCAGTGGTTATTCCAAACAGTGAAGGCCACAGAACCACCCCATCCATTGTCGCTTTTTTGGATAATGGAAATGGTGAACGCAAAGTTGGAGACCCAGCCAAGCGCCAGGCAATTACAAATCCTGGAAATACAGTAAGTTCTATAAAGCGTTTTATGGGACGTAAATATTCAGAGGTAACCAGTGAATTAAAAACCATTAGCTACAATCTGGTAAAAGGAGACAATGATACCCCTCGTGTTCAGATTGGTGACAGAAAATATACGCCTCAAGAAATCTCAGCTATCGTTTTACAAAAAATGAAAAAAACAGCTGAAGATTATTTGGGACAAGAAGTAACCCGTGCGGTAATTACAGTACCTGCTTATTTTAATGATGCACAGCGTCAGGCAACGAAAGAAGCCGGCGAAATTGCAGGATTGAAAGTGGAGCGTATTGTAAACGAACCAACAGCAGCCGCTTTGGCTTATGGTATGGACAAACGTACCAAAGACATGAAAATAGCCGTGTATGATTTAGGAGGAGGAACATTTGATATTTCAATTCTTGAATTAGGCGACGGTGTATTTGAAGTAAAATCTACCAACGGTGATACTCACTTGGGGGGAGATGATTTTGACCATGTAATTATTGATTGGTTAGCCGATGAATTTAAAAAAGATGAAGGTTTAGATTTACGTCAGGACCCAATGGCTTTGCAACGTTTGAAAGAAGCAGCTGAAAAAGCTAAGATTGAATTATCAAGTGCACAGCAAACAGAAATCAATTTGCCTTACATCATGCCTGTAAACGGAATGCCAAAGCATTTGGTTCGCAGTTTGTCAAGAGCAAAATTTGAGCAATTGGCTGATTCATTAATTCAAAGATCTTTGGAGCCATGTAAAAAGGCTTTGAAAGATTCAGGCTACAATATTTCAGAAATAGATGAAGTAATATTAGTAGGAGGAAGTACCCGTATTCCTGCCATTCAAAAATTGGTAAAAGACTTTTTTGGAAAAGAACCTTCTAAAGGAGTAAACCCAGATGAGGTAGTAGCTATTGGTGCTGCAATTCAAGGAGCGGTATTAACAGGTGAAGTAAAAGATGTGTTACTATTAGATGTAACTCCTTTATCATTGGGTATTGAAACAATGGGTGGTGTAATGACCCGCTTGATTGATTCAAATACAACAATACCAACTAAGAAAAGCGAAGTGTTTAGTACTGCCAGCGATAGCCAGCCATCAGTAGAAATACATGTATTGCAAGGTGAACGTTCAATGGCTCGTGATAATAAAACCATAGGCAAATTCCATTTAGATGGTATACCACCGGCACCACGCGGAGTTCCAAAAATTGAAGTAACTTTTGATATTGATGCCAACGGTATTTTGAACGTGAGTGCTAAAGATCAAGGAACCGGTAAAGAGCAAAAAATTCGTATTGAAGCCTCTTCAGGATTGAGCAAGGATGAAATAGAAAGAATGAAACGTGAAGCTGAAGCTAATGCAGATGCAGATAAAGCAGCCAAAGAAGAAATTGAAAAATTGAATGCTGCCGATTCATTAGTATTTCAAACTGAAAAGCAATTAACTGAGTTTGGTGATAAAATACCTGCTGATAAAAAAGAAGCTATTGTTTCTGCAAAAGACGAGTTGAAAAAAGCACACCAGGATAAAAACATTGCAGCTTTAGATTCAGCTACAGAAACTTTAAATAAAGCTTGGGAAGCAGCTTCACAAGATTTGTATAATGCACAGCAACAGCAAGGTCAGGCAAATCCAACTGAGGGTGGTGAGCCGGAAACAGCTAATTCAACTGCCGGAAATGATACGGCTCAAGATGTTGATTTTGAAGAAGTAAAATAATTTATTTTATAAAATAGAATACTAAGATTAAAGCGGCTTTCGAGCCGCTTTTTTTATTGTTAAAAATGGACTCAGAGTATTATTTTTACGACCAACAATAGTTTAACTTTGCCGCTAAATATATAATTTCGTATCGCTGAAAAAAGTTGTCATCATATCCCTTTTATCAATTTATTTGATTTCTACAACTGAGTTTCATCAATTGTTGAAGCTTCCTTTTATGGTGGAGCATTTTATTGAGCATAAACAACAGAATTCTAAGATATCATTTGTTGATTTTTTGGCCAAGCATTATGCTAGTAGTAATTTAATAGATGATGATTATGAGAAGGATATGCAACTTCCTTTTAAATCATATGAAGGTTGCGCAAGCATGAATATATTAGCGTTTATACCCAATCTTGTAGGAGACTTTGTTATTAAGCCACATTACGTTTATTCTAATACTATCATAATTAATCATGAGGATTTTCTAACATCCTCGTTTCTTCCTAATATTTGGCAACCGCCAAAATTTTCTTAATAAATGTAATAGGTTGTAGTAAACAGAATAGTCCGTACTATCTGGTTTATATTGCAAAGTGTTTTATTATTAATTAAAATCTTAATACTTAAATAAACCGGCAGAAAATTGCAGGTGAAGTTTATATTAAAAAATACAAAATATGTTAAGTAGAATAATTGAGTTTTCAGTAAAGAACAAACTTATAATTGGG
>CAMDGU010000054.1 GCA_945897885.1 Chitinophaga pinensis | reverse complement strand
AACTTGTTTACATCCTTTGGTTATTTTGATGAAATAGAGGATGATAAAGCAGTTATAAGAAATGTAAAGCAATGCCTGAAACCAGAAGGAACATTTGTCTTAGATTATTTTAATGCAGCCAAACCCAATGCCAATTTTGATGTTTTGTTTACCAAAACCATTGATAACATTGAGTTTGAAATTATAAAGCAGATTAAGCAAGGCCGCATTATTAAAAAAATAACCGTGAATGATTCGGGCAAAATTTTAAAGTATGCCGAGCAGGTAAGATTATATAATTTAGAGCAATTCAAACAAATTATAACCGACCAAGGTTTAAACATAGTGCAAACGTTTGGAAGTTATGATTTGGAACCCTACAATGAAGAAACTTCTGACCGCTTGATACTTTTAGTTAAGAATTAATCATGCTCGAATTTTTTTATGCTTTGGATTTAAAGGTCCTTTATTTTATCAATCATACCTTGAGCAATCCGGTATTTGATATAATAATGCCTTTATTGAGGGGCAAGCTCACATGGGTTCCACTTTATTTACTCATCATTTATTTTATCATAAAAAAATATGGGCTAAAAAGCGTTTGGGTTATTGGGTTTGCCTTATTCAGCGTTTTAGTTGCCGACCAGATTAGTTCTGGATTAATTAAACCTTATTTTGAAAGATTACGCCCATGCAACAATCCAGAACTGGCAAGTTGGCTTAATTTACCCAACGGTAATGGCAGCAGTTGGAGTTTTGTATCCTCACATTCTGCAAATCATTTTTCCATGGCTGCTTATTTTAGTATGGTTTTAATAGGTTACCGCAAGCAATACAATATTGTAATCCCTTTTTTAACTTGGGCTTTTTTAATAGCTTTTGCGCAGGTTTACATAGGGTTTCATTATCCTTCCGATGTTATTTTAGGAGGATTATTAGGGTCTGCCATCGGTTATGCAATGGCCAAGTTAAATTGTTTGGTGCTTTGCTATAGGAGCGGGGAGAGGATTTAAAAATAAGGATCCACATCAGCAGTTACCCATACTTGCTTAAATTCTTTTAGGGCACGGATTTCGTTTATCAATTTCATTACCAAGTCTTTTAGTTTTTGGGAAGAAACCTTGGAGGTGTCGTATTTAATAATAATTTGCTGAATGTATTGGTTGCGTATTTTGGCTACAAACGGACTTTCAGGACCTAATACATTATCGCCTAAAGATGGTTTCAGCCATTCGGCTAAGGTATAAGCAGCTTGCTCAGCAATAGGCGCTTTTGGGTGCTTGATGGTTAATTTTATAACTCTTGTAAACGGAGGATAATGGTATTTTAAACGTTCCTGCAATTCCCAATCATAAAGCGTGGAGATGTCAGAGGTTTTAAGCGCTTCTAAAACTTTGTGCCAAGGCTGATAGGTTTGCACCATTACGGTTCCCGGTGTATCGCGGCGGCCTGCCCGCCCTGATACCTGAACTAACATTTGAAAACTTCGTTCCACCGACCTAAAGTCAGGAAAATTGATGAGATGGTCGGCATTAATAACCCCAACAAAGTCCAGATTTTCAAAATCTAACCCTTTACTTAGCATTTGGGTGCCCACCAAAATATCCAATTCTCCGGTTTCAAAATCCTTAATCAACTTTTCCATTTGCTTGCGGTTTCGGGTTGATTCCGAATCAAAACGGGCAATACGAGCCGTGGGCAAATGTATTTTTAATTCTTCTTCCAATCGCTCCGTTCCATAGCCAATAAGCTTTAATCGGGTGCTTGAACAGGCTCCACACTTGGTTATCAATTCATTTTTAAAACCACAAAAATTGCAACGGTAATTTTTTGAAGACGTGTAATAAGTTAAAGAAACGTCACAGTTCACGCATTTCGGCGACCAGCCGCATAAGCCACATTCCGTAACAGGTACATAGCCTCTGCGATTTTGGAAAATTATAGCTTGCTTTTTATTTTTTAAAACCATTTCCAAGGCATCTAACATATCGGATGAATAAGGCCCTCTCATTCGGTTTCCTTTCTGAGCTTCGGCAAGGTTTACCAATTCAATACTAGGAGCAGCAACACCCCCAAAACGTTCCATCAGGTTTACCAAACCATACTTACCGGTTTGGGCATTGTACCAACTTTCAACAGCCGGAGTGGCACTGCCTAAAAGTACTTTGGCCCCAAACTGTTTAGCCAAAACTAATGCACTTTCACGAGCATGGTAACGAGGGGCTGGGTCTTGCTGCTTCAGGGTTGTTTCATGTTCTTCGTCAACAATAAGTAACCCTAAATTTTGGAAAGGCATAAATAAGGAAGATCGAACCCCGAGGATTATTTTTGTTTTTTGCGAAGCCACATTATTCCAGGTTTCAAGACGTTCATTTTGACTAAATCCTGAATGGGTTACTTCAATTAAATTGCCAAAGTATTTTTTAAATCGTTCTACTAATTGGGCTGTTAAAGCCATCTCGGGAACAATGAAAAGCACTTGTTTTTCGGCTTTTAAAATTTCCTCGATTAAATGAAAATACACATGTGTTTTGCCGGAGGAAGTTACCCCATGAAGCAAGCAAATCTCATGGTTGGTCCATTTGGCTTTAACTTCTTCAAAAGCTTTTTGCTGTGCCGGTGAAAGTTCAGGCAAAGTCTCTATTTTTGTATCTTGAATACTTTGCTTGTCTACTTCGTATTCCTCTATAATTCCTTTTTCTATTAAATTTTTTAAAGAAGATGTGCTTGATTGAGGATCTTTTATAAAGTTTAGTTTTTCAGCAAACCTTCGCTTGGCTTGATAACTGTAAAGAGCCATTAAAACATCCAATTGTTTTCGAGCTTTTTTTTCCAGTTGGTTAAAAATTTCTTTTAGCTCAATTTCGGTTAATTCTGTATTTATTCTAATACATCTTATTCTCCGTGGTTTGTAATTATCGGTTAAATCCTCTTTGAGTAAAATAGCCCCTTTTTGATAAAGCGATTTTACCAGTTTATAAATGTTGTGCTTTTTTACAATAGCAGAGGCAGAACTAATGGATATTTCTCCTGCTTTTTCAAGGTATTTTATAATAATTTCTTCATCCGAGTCCAGTAAAGAAACGTTTTCGTAACCCTGGCAAAGAGTAAGCATAGCCTCACTTTCTAATTTTAAGGCAGCCGGCAAAGCGGCTTTCATTACCTCGCCCAAAGTACATATGTAATAGGAGGTAAGCCATTTCCAAAATTCAATTTGTTGAGACGAAACGATTGGCATATCATCCAAAACAGAGAGAATGTATTTTACTTCAAACCCTTTTGGAACATCTTCGGAAACCGAAAGAACCATACCTGTATATAATTTTCGTTTACCAACTTGTACCACTACACGTTTCCCTTCGGTTACTAATTCGTTTAATTCCTCGGGCACACGGTAGGTAAGGCCTTGGGGCAATGCCAATGGAAGCAAAACCTTTGCGAATAGAGTGTGACGTTCAGAATTCAAAATGGTATTTTAACAGTAAATTGACGGGCGTTGATACACAAAATGACAGGATTTGGCATAAACTTGCATTCGAAATTAGTTATTAAAAAAATAAAAGTGCGCAAAATTTTTATCCTCTTCATAACAACGCTTTTTTTAACCAATTGTGAAGACTCTATTACACAGGTAAAGGAAAATATTTTTAGCGCTCAGGATAATGCATTGGTTGAAAATGAGTTTAATAGCACCATTGAAGCCATGACGGATTGGGTTGCCAATTCAAAGTTTTATAAAAAAACTGACCAGATAATTCCAGCCGGTGTCATTGTTATTTTTAAAGATTCATCATTTAGCGATTTTAATGGGATAGAGGGAACCATAGATTTTGGTCCAAAAGGTTTAACAAAACCCTATGGTTTGCTTTGCAGTGATGGAAAATATAGGGCTGGAAAAATCCATTTTTTGCTAAACAGACCTGTTGAATTTCCCGGTTCTATTTTTCAAATGACTATGGAATCAACAGATAAGTTTTATTCAGGAACGGGAGAAGAAATGAACTTACTATCAGGAAACTTATCGGTTGAAAATCAAGATGGCTTAAGTTTATTGATAAAGGCTGTTAAACTAAAACTAGAGGATGAGGACGAAAATACAATGGAGTGGAACTGCATCCGAACGATACGAATGGTAAAAGATGCTGGAAAAGGAATTTGGAGAGATGTTTACTCACTGGAAGGAACTGCCAATGGCATCAATCGCAATGGGGAAGAATTTGAGGTAACTATTGACCAACCGCTAATTAAAAAAATGGAGGATGGATGTTCAAGAACATTTGTTAAAGGAATTTTATCTATTAAAAATACCGCAGCCAACAAAAATATCCGTGTTGATTATGATCCTAACAAGGACGAGGCCTGTGATAATATAGCAGAAGCAGATATCAACGGAAAGAAAACTATTTTTAGAATTAAATAGGAGTTTCTAAAATTTTAAAGGTTCTACTTTAAAACCAACCCCTTGAGTATAATTTAGAGTTGGTAAAGGAAATTTAAAGGTATTAAGAACTTTCAATGAATATTTAAGCCACTTTTTCTTAACCTTCAATTTTTCAAGGTTTATATCAGGCGATAAATAGAATTGCATCCGGCGGGGAGTTGATGAATAATCGACAGAGGTGATAGGCATGCTATTAGTTTCCCAAATATTATCTTCACCACCATACATTCCTGTAGCTCCGCAGCCCAATGAAATATCTAACCAACCAGGCCATCTGCTTTTTGGGGCAAATGATTTTGGATTTAAACATAACCAATAGGTTTGGCCATTGTAATCTTTAAATATATTTTCAACCAAATTTTTTCCCAAAACTTCGGGTCTTTTTTTAGCAAAAGGAGTTTGTGAAAACGAAAACTTCATGGTTATTCGTTGTTCATTCCAAGCCAATGACTGCCCCATAACCAATCCTGTTCCAATAGTATTGGCCAACATATCACCGCCCGAAAAACCCCAAACTGACGAAAAACCATCAAAAACCTCAATAGTACTAAGATATAAATAAGCATATAAGGGCCCTGCAATAGAGGCTTTTTGGGGGGAATAGCCCGCCCATTTCATCATATCCGTACTATACTTTCCTATGGTATATGAACTAAACATATGTCCCACTTTGTCCATGTGCATCCATTCTTTATTATCATTAAAAAAATGAAATTTGGATTGGGGGTAATCAGCATACCAGAGTTGATAAAGCCCTAACATACTGACGATGTATCCACCACTTAACGAAAGACCGACTATATTTTCTCTTCGGTTAAGTTTTGTAATACTATCAGTTTGTGAAAAGGAAATATTTGAGAAAAATAATAGAATTAAAACTACCAATAAACGAACCCAACCATAAAATTTGTAATTCAGGATTGGTGAAGGGGTCATAGCACTTTTAACTTAAAATAACCTTTTTGGTAGCTTCCAATATTTCAAAAGCTTTTTCGGAATTAGCCGACTCGGCATAAACCCTCAGTACAGGCTCGGTTCCTGATGGGCGAATCATAACCCATTGGTCGTTTCCTAAATGGTATTTATAGCCATCCATGTCTTCTTCCGATTCAATAACAAAATTTCCAAAAGAAGTAAAGGCTTTACTTTTGCAATTCGCAATTACTTTTTGTTTGGTAGCTTCATCAATATATAAATCATAACGCTCTACAGCAAATGAACCGGTTATGTTATAAACTTCTTCTATCAGTTCATCCAAACTTTTTCCTGTAGCAGCCATAAACTCAAGAATGGTTAATCCAATCCAAAGTCCGTCACGCTCAGGTATATGACCTTTAATGGCTATTCCTCCTGATTCTTCGCCACCTATCAATACATCTTCGGCAATAATTATATCGCAAATATATTTGAAGCCTATTTTGGTCACTTCTTGCTTTAAACCGTAGTGTTTACAAAGATTTTTAATCTTTCCGGTGCAGCTAAAACTATTAACCACATTGCCACTCATGCCTTTGTATTTATGTAAATACTGAATTAATAAAAGAATGATATGGTGAGAATCAATAAATTTTCCGGTTGAATTGTAAAGTCCAATTCTATCGGCATCGCCATCTGTAGCTATTCCCAAATCAATGTCTTCAGAAATACTGATTAGGTCGGAAAGTTCGGAAAGATTTTTATGAATAGGTTCAGGTGCTTGCCCATCAAACGATGGATTAAACTCACAATGTAAAAAGGTGGTTTCGGGCAATAAATTTCTCATGGCACTTTGGCCGGCACCATACATGGCATCGTATGCTAATTCTTTATTAGCTTTATTGATTAAGTTAAAATCAATTCCTTTCTTAATCGCTTCAAGGTACAATCCTTCTAAATCCTCAAACTGAATTAAACCACTTACAACATAGCTCTCAAATGATCCATAATTGGTTTCAATTGTTTCAGGAATCATGGCTTCAACTTTCGCTATTTCAGCAGGAACTGCAGGTCCGCCGAAGGAATCTTTTATTTTAAAACCATTATAAGAAGGAGGATTATGACTGGCAGTAATTACAATACCGGCATCTGCATTTAGTTTTACAGTAGCCAATGATACCATTGGGGTACTTATAAAATTATGTGCTACTATACAGGTAATGCCATTAGCTGCAAAAACTCTTGCAGTAGCTTGCATAAACATTTCTCCGGCAAAGCGGCAGTCATATCCTATGATTGCTTTCGATTTTCCTTCAGGTTTTGCCAGTATCCATTTGGCAGTAGCTTCAGCTACTCGCATTACATTTGTTTCGGTATAATCACGGGCTATAATTGCCCTCCATCCGTCGGTTCCAAATTTTATTTGAGTCATTTTAGAAAAATATTTTTGTTTCTTTAATTTATTAAATGTTTAGATTTTACCTTTTAGTAAAGCCTTTTTGTTGTTATGATAAAATTAATGTTCTAATAACCTGTTCCAGTGACCTTTTTTCAATTTTTGAACGATTTCATAATTATCCATATTCTCAATTTTTTGTGAATTGATGGCAGTAATGGTAAAGTCATATACTTTTTCCTGAATAAAGGATTCAAAGGGTTTTGATTTGACAAGAATCTCAATGGATGGAAAGGTTTTTAGATTATCCACGGCAATATATTTACCATTAACAAAAAAATTAATGGATTGTATTTCGGAGCTAATTAGTCCTTTTTCCATTTTATACTGTTCTGTTACATTAATTTTTGTCAAATTAATTTGAGGATTTTTATTTAAATAGGAAACCGTTTGGTCGCCACCAAGATTTAAAAAGTATTCTAAGTTTTCTATGAAATAGGCAGACAACGATGAAAAAATGGCTTCATTATTTTCATTTTCGTTTTTATAAATTTCGTAGCTAATGGTTTTAAAACGAACAACATCCTTGGAGGGATTGTAAACCTTAATGGAGGAATTATTGAACAATTGATTTTGCAATTCAAAAGCTCGTGTAGGGTCGTTTTTAAAATCATCAGCCCCAAATTGTGTAATTTCATAATTGAACTGTTTTCCTTGAACGGCTTCTCTGAATGTGGTATTTAAATAACCATTGGCATTACCCGGAATGTATGTTTTGTCAAGTAAGGAAGCAATATCTTTATAATCAATAAACCCGTAAGAAATAGCGCCGGATGAAGTCATATTGCCAAATGAAAAGCCTGTAGTTTTGTTATCTAGTGTTCGTTTTGATAACGACCAAATTTCATGGATGTTCAAAATTTCAGAAGATTTAAAAAGTGTATTGCTTGATTGTTCTAGGCTCGTTAATGCTTCAGTACTTATTTTAATTTCTTTGGTAGGTCCATCCCATAAAATGAGGGAACCATCCATTATTTTAGAGTGTAAAATTTTAGTTAGTTCGGCCGGTAAATTATATCCTATCGAATCAGCTTGAGATGATTTTTTTAAAGTAATTACAACTTGTGTAGCATCAAATGACGCTATTCCAAAGGATGGTAAGTGAAACCCTAAGAGTATTCCAATAAGTATGAAGCGTAGTGTTTTCAATTAGCTAAAAGCGTTTTCACTGGTTATTTCCATTCCTAAAATAAGTAAATGGATGTCGTGTGTTCCTTCGTAAGTAACCACAGATTCCAAATTCATACTGTGGCGCATAATTGGATAGTCTCCGGTAATACCCATTCCGCCCAACATCTGACGGGCAGTTCTTGCAACGGTGAGGGCCATATCTACATTATTTCGTTTTGCCAAACTAATTTGAGCGGGAGAAGCTTTTCCTTGGTCCATAAGGTTTCCAAGTCTCCAGCATAATAATTGAGCTTTGGTTATTTCGGTCAGCATTTCGGCTAATTTTTTCTGTTGCAATTGAAATCCTCCAATCGGTTTTCCAAATTGCTTGCGTTCTTTGCAATAACGAACCGCCGTATCGTAGCAATCCATGGCTGCCCCAACGGCTCCCCAGCTAATGCCGTAGCGGGCTGAGTTTAAACAAGTCAAAGGCCCTTTTAAACCTTTAACACCCGGTAGTAAATTTTCTTTAGGAACTTTTACATTATCAAATACCAGCTCGCCGGTAGCCGAAGCACGAAGGCTCCATTTTTTATGGGTTTCGGGTGTTGTAAATCCTTCCATGCCACGCTCCAAAATCATTCCGTGAACGATTCCTTCTTCGTTTTTGGCCCAAACTACTGCTACATCAGCAAACGGTGAATTTGAAATCCACATTTTAGCTCCGTTAAGCAAATAATGGTCGCCTTTATCCTCAAATCGAGAGGTCATTCCGCTTGGGTCGCTGCCGTGGTTAGGCTCGGTTAACCCAAAACACCCCATCCATTCACCGGTAGCCAGTTTTGGTAAATACTTACGACGTTGCTCCTCGCTACCAAATTTATAAATTGGGTACATAACTAACGACCCCTGAACGGAAGCTGTAGAGCGAACTCCACTATCACCACGTTCCAATTCTTGCATGGCCAAGCCGTAAGAAATATAATCTAATCCGCCACAGCCATATTCTGCAGGCAATTGAGGTGCATAACACCCAATATCACCTAATCCGCGTTTTATATATTCAGGAAAAATAGCATGCTGGCAACATTCATCTATAACCGGCGAAATTTCACGCTTTACCCAATCCCTCACTGTATCGCGAATAAGTTTGTGTTCTTCGGTTAATAAATCGTCGATGGCATAAAAATCAGGTTGCTGATAATGGTCTCTGCCTGCTTGTTTTTCTTTTAATTCGAGTAATTCAGCTTGTGTCATACGTTGAGTTGGCAAAAATAAAACTTTAATTTGCAAGGTAATTAACAAATTTAGATGACCGGCACACTCCTATTTAATTCAATAAAGCTATACGGATACCATGGAATTCATAAGGAAGAGGCATTGGTTGGCACTTTTTTTACCATAACTATTAAGGCGGTTTTAAAGGCAGACTTTGCCAAAGAATTACCAAACCTTGAAAATTCTGTAAATTATGAAGCATTGTATAATGTTTTAAAAAGCACCTTCCAACAGCGGGAAGACCTTATAGAAACCGTGGCCTTAAATATTTATGAAGCTTTAAAAAAACAATTTGTTCAGGTGCAGAAATGGACAGTGAGTATTGAAAAGCAAAATCCTTTGGGAGTGGGGAGTTTTAATCCAAAGTTTGTTTTAGAAGGGTGATTGGAAATTTTAAATTTAAATATATTTGTGCTGAAAAAAACGCCATTTATGGCATAGAACCAGCCATTTAGGGTGGCAATGTGAAAAATATTCATCTATAAAGATGTTTTGCGCAACAATAGAAAAAAGACAGACATGAAAAACATTTTAACATTTACAACAGTATTTTTATTTTCAGTTTGTTGTTTGGGTCAGACAAAGGAAGTTGTATATAATAATCCAAAAGACAGCACGACCAATTATTATTTTGCTTTCAAACCAAACGGACAACCAAAAGGACTTTTGCTTTTATTGACATCCTTTGGAGAAAATCTTCAAATTGCCTCAAATGAAACAGACATCCAAAAAGTCGCTGCAGACAAGGGATTAATAACTGTCTTCGCATCTTTACAACATGGAACACAAACATTTTTTGTTGACAGTTTATCGCAATATACACTTGACAAGTTAATTGCTGACATTCAAAAAAAATATGCTGTTAAAGAAAAACCATTTTATCTTGGAGGATTTTCTTTGGGTGGGGCAGGTGTTGTAAAATATGCGGAACGTGCCTATTCATCAATTTCTTTAACAAAACCAAAAGCGATTTTTGCAATTGATCCACCACTCGACTTTGAAAGGATGTACCTTAGTTTAGAACAAACCGTCAGACAAAGCAAAGTTGAAATCGCAAAAAGAGAAGCGGACTATTTTATAAAAAGACTTCAGTATGAATTTCGAAGCACGCCGCAATACGACAAAAAACCTTTTCAAATAATGTCTCCATATTCATACTCGGACACATTGCAGACAAATATCAAAACTTTAACTAATTGCCCAATCTTGTTAATTTCCGAGCCTGACATTATTTGGCAAATGGAGGAACGTAACAGAAGTCTTTACGACCTTAATACTTTGGATTGTTCTTTGGTTATTAATTCACTTAGGCTTTTAGGAAATAAAAATGCTTCCTTGGTTTTGACAAGTGGAAAAGGTTATCGCAAATTAACAGGTAAACGTAATCCGCATTCTTGGTCAATAGCCGACACCGAGCAAACATTATATTGGCTTTTACAATATTGATATCAAAGAAATTGTGTGCATATAACATATAATTAATAAGCGAAGCTAAATGCAACTGAAGTTAGATTTAGTCCTGACATTTCGTATTATTTCCAAAGCAACAATTTAGTTATTTAATACTTTGGTGTACAACAAAAAACTATCTTCACTGTTATTAGATTAATATGGTGCCTTAATGACAGGTTAATAATTTTGGTATAACCTTTGAAACCTTTCAATCCAAAACACTCTATTTTTGAACTTTAATAAAATAAATAATAAAAATGGCAAAACAATTCACAGACAGTAATTTTGATGCAGAAGTATTAAAATCAGACAAACCGGTATTGGTAGATTTATGGGCAGAATGGTGCGGACCATGCCGTATGTTAACTCCAATTATTGAAGAACTTCATGCTGAATATGATGGAAAAGCAATCATTGGTAAACTTAATGTTGACGAAAATCCTGAAGTGTCAGCAAAATATGGTGTTAGAAGTATTCCAACACTTTTAATATTTAAAAATGGCGAATTGGTAGATAAGCAAGTAGGAGTCGTTCCAAAATCAGCATTGGCTAAAAAGCTTGATGCGCAAATGGCGTAGGTAGATTTGAGACTTTGAGATATGAGACTTTTTTCGAAGTTCATATCTCAAAATCTTATATCTCACTAATTTAAATCTAAAAAATGTTAAACAACGAAGACCTTCTAAAACCGGGAAATCTTGAACTACTTGCCAAGCAAGTGGTTGAGGGATTTATAACAGGTCTTCACAAAAGCCCGTTTCACGGGTTTTCAGTTGAATTTGCCGAGCATAGAATTTACAATGCCGGCGAATCGGTAAAAAATATAGATTGGAAACTTTTTGCACGATGTGATAAATTGTTTACCAAGCGCTATGAGGAAGAAACCAACCTTAGATGCCAGTTGGTAATTGATACATCTTCCTCAATGTATTATCCTGAAAAGGGATGGAACAAAATTAAGTTTGCTTCCTTAGCGGCAGCCTCCATCATGAATTTGTTAAAAAAACAGCGCGATGCCGTTGGGTTAACATTTTTTTCAGATGCCGTTGATTTTAGTACCGAAATGAAATCAACCGAAAGTCATCACCGCATGTTAATTGCCAATTTAGAAAAGCAATTGCAAACCCCTTCGGTAAAAAAAACAAGTAATATTATTCCTGTATTGCACCAAATAGCTGAACAGCTGCACAAACGCAGTTTGGTAATTATTTTTAGTGATATGATGGAATCATACGGTTCGCAGGAAGATTTATTTTCGGCATTGCAACATCTTAAATTTAATAAGCACGAGGTAGTTCTGTTCCATACCCTGGATAAATCTTTGGAAATAGAATTTAACTTTGACAATCGCCCTTATATCTTTGAAGATATTGAATCAGGCGAAAAATTGAAGCTTTTTCCTTCAGAAGTTAAAGAGCATTACGAGCGGGAAACCGCTTCTTTTATAGCAGAATTAACCAACAGGTGTCGTCAATATAAAATTGATTTTACCCCGGTCGATGTAGTTTTGCCAATCGACCAAATTCTATTGCCTTTTTTGGTGAAACGCCAAAAAATGAGAGGCTAAATCACTTTTCAATCAGGAATTTAAATTACCTGATTAATGCTCTTTAATCTTTCTCCACTAAATAATACACCACTGTTTTTCTTCTAAAATTTGGTAAACTTATTTGATTTATTTTGGCTGTAACCAAATATGGATGCAATATTTTTATGCAAATAGCGGTTGTTAAATTTAGATGAGATTACGAAGTACCTTTTTTAATACTTATCAGATAATAAAATCCTGTTGGGTAATACTATTATTTAACCTTATTGGTTTTTTAATGCTTGCCTTATTTCAGCAAGGGCAAGATGTTTTAAGGGCGTTGGGCTTTCAAAGCAATGGGAATTTAAATAACGGCCAACATACTATAATGCTTTGCATTACAATGTTATATTGGGCCTGGCAAAATTGGAGATCGGCACGAATTATTACCCACTTTAAAACTTTTCATTTTTCGGAATTTCATAAAACTTATCATGGACGAACTTTGGTGGTAATTCCTCGCTTATTATCGCTGCTTCCATTTTTAATTATTTCTTATGGTACTTATTTAGCCAATGACGGGTTTGTGCCATTTATTTTTTTATACCTGAGTTTAGGCGGGTGGCTATATGTGTTCTTGATTTATCGCCGAAAAATAATGGTATACCTAATGGCGGTAGATTTTCCCTTTCGTTTTTTATTAGATTATATCCCCGTGAAAAATGATGCCTATCCGGCACATTTTATAATATCAAAACAGCGCTGGTGGATATTTCAACGATTTTTTATTTTAGCATTAACCTTTGCACTAATCCTGATGTTCCCAATTAGTTTTTCAAGATTTATAGGGTCCTATGGTATCGCTATGCTGGCTTTAACCAGCTGGATGGTTTTTTTTACAATGCTTTCACTTTTTGAGCATAGGTACAAAATTCCGTTTGTGTTTATCTTTTTCAGTAGCTTTTTCATTTTTAGTTTTTTTAATAATAACCATGAAATAAGAGTATTAAAAAAAGGGGAGCCTGAAAAAAGAATGTATCTTGATACCTATATCACGCAATGGTTGATGGCTAAAAACAAAGAGGAAGATACGGTTCAGGTGCATTTGGTAGCTTGCGAAGGAGGGGGAATACGAGCAGCTTATTGGTCCAATGAGGTTTTAAGTGAATTATCCATTAAGAACTCAAAATTTAAAAATAATATTTTGGCTTACAGTTCTGTATCGGGCGGAACCTTGGGCACTGTATGCTTTAATGCATCCAGCAATTGTACTCACAACCCTTTGGAAGCAAGGCATATTGGCAGAAGCTTTCTTAAAAATGATTTTTTATCGCCAATTATGGGTTTTGCAATGTTTCCCGATGCCCTTCAGCGGTTTTTGCCCTTTCCTGTTTTAAAATTTGATAGAGCCGCTATATTGGAAAAAACCTGGGAAAAAAGCTGGTCGGAGAGTTGTGAAGACCATCCTGATGTATTTAAAAATGGATATCTTCAAAATAATTTTGCAGGTACCGATAATCAAGGACCATTATTATTTTTAAATGCTACTCATATAGAAACAGGCAAACGGGTTTTAATTAGCCCTGTGAAATTTGGTAACAATCAGTTTTATGAAACAACCGATTTATTTAGCATACTAAATAAAGACATACCCTTAAGCACAGCAACTCTTATTAGTGCAAGGTTTCCTTATTTAACACCTGCGGGTTTAATACTAGATGAGCAGAATAAAAAATGGGGTCATTTAGGAGATGGAGGCTATTATGAAAACTTAGGAATTTCTACATTGCTAGAAGTTTACACCCGATTAAGAACTATTTCGGATGTTAAGAATATTCCAATAAAGGTGTCGTTCGTATTTATCAGAAACACAAAAGATTTTTCAAAAACAGAACCTTTACAAAGTATGTATGAAATGATGGCTCCTATTGAAGCCTATCTGAATGTTTGGTACAAAAGCGGAGGCTATAACATGAATATGATTAAAAATATTTCATTAAAAAGTAATGATAAAATTTTAAACTTTGCCTTACCTCGTTTTGAAAATGATATTATTCCATTGGGTTGGAGTTTATCAAAGCAAGCTACCGATTTTATTGATAGTCAGGTGGAGAATGTGGTGGAGGCAGAACTAAAGAAAAAGTAGTATTTATGAAAATAAGAAAACTGTTTATCTATGCTCTTTGTTATATCATTTTAGGCTCGGTAGAGGTGGGGTGCAAAGCCAAATCGTGCCCGGCATATGGTGATGACACACCTGAAAGAGGCGCTTTATTCAAACGAAAAAAGAAAAATAAAGCCGCAGGAGGTTTGTTCACCAAAAAACAACGAAGGTATTAACGTTAAAAGGACTAAGAATTAAAAAATAGGACAGCCTAAAAATTGCTTTTAGCCGATTTAAAAACAATATAATTGGCTGTATATTTGTTAGAATAAATTAAACATAAAAAATAAAGAGGAGAATGGAAGCAAAATTTTCACCGAATGTAAAAGAAGTAATCCAGTATAGCCGTGAAGAAGCCATACGGTTGGGCCACGGATATATTGGAACCGAACATATATTACTAGGGATATTAAGGTTGGGAGAAGGCAAAGCCTTAGTGCATCTGCGGGCTTTAGGAATTGATTTTTTAAGGCTTAAAAAAAGTGTTGAAGATAACATTCGCGATACCGCTACCCGGCCAACTAATTTGGGTAATATTCCTTTAACTAAGCAAGCTGAAAAGGCTTTAAAGGTTACCTATTTAGAGGCAAAAATTTTTAAATCGGATATTATTGGAACAGAGCATCTGTTATTATCAATACTGCGAGATGAAGATAATATTGCCTCACAAATTTTAACACAATTTGGGGTTAACTATGACATATTTAAACATGCTATAGAAGAAAACCTGACAGAATTTCCACCTGCTGATACCGAATTGCCTGAAATGCGGGATGAGTTTCCTACCGATTCACCGGATGACACGTTTGGTGAAAGAAGAACAAACGATCCTAAAAAGAGTAATCCAAAAAGCAAAACGCCAGTATTGGATAATTTTGGAAGAGATTTAACTAAATTGGCTGAGGAAGGAAAGTTAGACCCAATTATTGGACGAGAAAAGGAGATTGAACGAGTTTCACAAATTTTATCACGACGTAAGAAGAATAATCCTGTATTGATAGGGGAGCCAGGTGTTGGTAAAACTGCAATTGCCGAGGGATTAGCACTTAGAATTATTCAGCGCAAAGTTTCAAGAATATTATTTGATAAGCGTGTGGTTACTCTTGATTTAGCTTCATTAGTGGCCGGTACAAAATACCGTGGCCAGTTTGAAGAACGAATGAAAGCAGTAATGAATGAATTGGAAAAATCACGTGATGTCATCTTGTTTATTGATGAAATACATACCATTGTAGGAGCAGGGGGAGCTTCCGGTTCTTTGGATGCTTCCAATATGTTTAAACC
>CAMDGU010000053.1 GCA_945897885.1 Chitinophaga pinensis | reverse complement strand
TTATCCCACGGACATTTTTTCCAAATCCATGTACATTAAATTTCAGCGGTGGCCGTCTATGTCAGTAAATCCACAGCCATATAACCATCCATGATTTTCAGTTGGCCCACCATAAATGGCACCTCCCGCATGCACCACTTTTTTGGCTATATCATCAACTTCTTCCCTGCATTCAGCATCAATGGAAAAAAGTACTTCTGTTCCGCGATTTACATCGGACAAAGGTTTTCCTGCAAATCTTGAAAAAGTGGCTTCGTCAAACAGCATCACCACCACACCTTTTTTCCCTACCATAAATGAAGCAGATTCATTGCTGCTGCCATGATCCAAATTCATTTTGAATCCTATTTGAATAAAAAATGCAATTGATTTGTTCACGTCTTTTACTGGTAGGTTTATCCAAATTTCACTCGTCATGTTTGTTGTTATTATTGAGGACAAACTTACATGAAAATAAAAATTAAGGAAGATAGGTTAAAAACTTTTACTTCAGCATTTCATCAATCACTTCATTTTCAAAATCCTTAAATGTTTGTTTTAAAAAACTTTCGGAATCGGTGCCGTAATTGACAAAGAAATTGGTAGTAAAGTTTTTGGTTGGGAAATAAAATAAGTCCGCACTATAGCCTAAATCACGACCTGAATGACCGAGACCATAATTTTCACCACGGTCAATAAATTTTTTCATAATACCAACTCCATAACGGTTCACCTCATCAGGCGGCCCATAGGTTTGCATAATGCTTAACGATTTTGCACTCAAAACCGTTTTATTAATCAAAACACCATCAATAAATTTTTGCAAATCATATACGTTTGAAAAAACACCGCCATAGCCATTGCCGCTTCCGGGTATTATATTGGATACTTTGGTCAATTGCTTTTTGTTATATAAATCATAATATCCTTGGGTTACAAAATCAGGGAGGTTTTCACGACCCTGATAATAGGTATCGCCCATACCAAGTGGTGTCCACAGTTTTTCACGCATCAGTTCACCATGTGGCCTTCCAGTTGCTTTTTCAATAACCATACTTGCCAATAGAGTATTGGTATTTGAATATCCTGAAGTATCGCCAGTTTTAAATGCGCTAGGTTTATCATATACATACTTTAAAAGTTCTTCCTGCGACCAATGTTTATTGGGATTATTTAATACGGCCAAATAAAAATCAGAATCGGTAATTATGTCGAAAATGCCTGTGGAGTGATTAAGGCACTGACGCAAGGTTGCTTCGGTTCCGTTTTCTATTTCTTCCAGTATTTTTTTGTCAATCCAGTTTGTTAATGGTTTGTCCAAATCCAAATAACTCAAGTGTGTGTTTGCAGAATCTTCAATAAGTTTAAACACCAAAGTACCAACCATAAATTTGGTAATACTGGCCACTTTACCAATGTGGCAAGGTTTATATTTTATCTGATCATCCAGGCTGGCATAACCGCCAACACCATTCCACAGCCCATCACTATTTCTCACCATAAGAGAAATACCGGGCAATCCTTTTTTGATATATTTATCAATAATAGCTTGCAAGGCTGCACCTTTAGGATGTGCAAGATTGATATTATAATAGGTTGAGTTAGTGCAGTCGCCTGTTTTACCAACTTCGGCTTTTTTGCAACCTATCCATATGGTAATTGTTACGAAAGCTATTATAAATACAAGGTTTCTTTTCATTTTTTTCGTTATTTAAGGATTAAGTCAAAACCAATGTGTAATGAATTATTAGGTAACAGTGGCACATACGATTTTATAAAAGGAAACTGAAACCATGGTTGATAATTAATAAACAATCGACCAGTATTTTTTCCCATTGTAATTTGCTTTCCAGCCTTTATTCCAATGCCCGTCATTACTTGAGGTTTACCAAAATTTTTAACCTTGGAATACTTACCGTTTTCATCAGCTTTAAATTTGGTTTGATGCACAATAGCATGAAGATAACCGAGACCAAACTCACCGGCTAAAAAGAATTTTTTTGGGAGGTTAATTCTATAGCCCAAATCTCCGTATAGCTGAACGCCTGTTTGAATAAAACGATGGTGATAGATTCCAATTTTGGCATCATAGTAAAAAGTGGTTTTTTCTTTTTTCTTAATATTTTTTACAAAACCTGCTGATATTCCGGGGTGGTATTTGGCAGTAAAAATATTTCCCATTCCGGTAACGGGGAAATAATATTGATTGGTAAATACATTAAACTGATAAGACTCCGCGTTTAGTTTTTTGAAACAATTGTTTTTAGGATTATCAGCATTTGATTTAAATGAAACGAGTCCTAAGAAGGCCAAGAAAAGGTTTATTTTCATGATTGACTTTTTATTAAAATGCAAACGAAAATAAACGGAAAGAATGGTTTTTAATAATATTATCTCAAAATAGTAATTGTGCCTTTACTTGTTCTTCTCACCCCATCACATCCCTTGTAGGTGGCTACCCATACATAGGCGTCTAATTGGTCTTGGTTTTCTAAAGTTACTCCATCCCATGGCTTTGAATTGGAGCCTGAGTCATAAAGTTTTTCACCCCAGCGGTTAAATACTTTTAGATTATAATCGTTATATACCACCGGCATCTCAAATGGAAAAACATCATTCAATCCATCTCCATTAGGCGAAAAAGCATTGGGGATATAAATATCATTAGGTAATTTATTGGGGTCAGTTTTTACCGCAATAGTATCGGTGCCTGAACATCCGGCCTCATCGGTAACCGTAACAAAAAAAGTTCCTGCTTCTTCAACATATCGGATGGCATCTGTTAATCCATTCTCCCAAAGATAGCTATTAAAACCACCACCGGGAGTCAGAGGAATAGGTGACCTTAGGCAAATAGTTGTATCTTTTCCAATATCAATAGTAGGAGACAACGTCATAAATAGTAAAATGGTGTCGGACTTGGTGCAGCCAAAATTGTCACTTTTTGTAACCCAATGTTTGCCGGGAGAATTAATAACCGTTTGTTGAGCAGCCTGTCCGTTGCTCCATCTATAGGTGGTTATGGTGCCGGCATTTGGAGGTCCTGCATCTAGAGGCATTCTTACCGAATCGCAAAAATGCTTATCAGGTCCGATATTTAAAATAACTGTTGAGTTGGTTATAGTAATAGTATCAGATTTGGTGCAATGAGCAAGTTTGGTGGTAACCCAATATTTCCCCGGTTGATTAACGTAAATAATTCGTTCGTTGCTGCCAATATTCCACAAAATACTGCTGCCTGTTTGCAATAACCCGGCATCCAGAGGAATGGAGAATTCATTACAAATAAACAAATCGGGTCCTAATTTTGGGGTTATTTTGGCCAAAACCAAGTTAGAAGTATCGTATTTGTAACAAAAGTTGTTGTAAACCCTTGCTATGTATTTTCCTTCCTTTTTTGCTGTTATTCTGGCACTGGTATCGCCAATATTCCATAATATTTTTGCTTTTGGCGACCTGTTTTTTAATTCTAAATCCAACAAAACATTATCGCAAAACAACGAATCTTTGAGTGGCGAAAATGAAATAGGATCATAACCAATGTTGATTGTGTCTCTTATTACACATAGTCCATAGGTGGCTTGTACCCAATATTGACCGGGTTTATCTGCAATTATATAGCCTGTTTTGGCACCGGTTGACCAAATAATGGAAGTATAATCTGTCCAAGTAACGGATAAGGCATGTTTAAATGGAACGCAATATACTTTGTCTGCACCTAAACTAAATCCTTTCTTGGTTCTTACTTTAACTTTTAAGGAATATTCATCATTGCAGGCTGTGTTCCATGCCGTTTGCTTTACAATGTAATCACCACCTTTGCTAAAAACATGAATCGGGTTTCTGTCATTACTAGTGTTATTATTAAATCCGGAGTTAGGGTCACCAAAATCCCATGAAACTCTATTTGCTCCAATGCTTTTATCTTTAAAAGTAACCGTGTCTGAGCACCATATTTTGGGTGTAAAGTTGGCAACTGCTACGGCATCACATTTCACTACATTAAATTGATAATCGCGAAGTGTTTCGCCTATCAGTACCCAAACGTCATTTATTTTTCGCCATTCTTTTACTTTTACTCCGCATACAAATTGGCCTAAATCATCAGGAGTAACGGTTAACTCTCCGGTTTCATCATTTATTTGCAGGATTTGCGTACCGCGCATTTGATTCCCTGTACTGTATCCCGATTCCCAAAATATATTTTTGAAAGGAGGTGGAACCGGAGGAATTATTTGCCCAAATCGATCAGGTTTTCCTGGAGCCGGGTTGTCGCTATCTGCTCCTAAAAAAGGTTTGTAAAGTTCATAACTTAATGAATCACCATCTGCATCTGTGGCCGAATGATCAAAAACCAGCGGAAAATCTTTGCAAATATAAATTGGAGGAAATTTTTTGAAAATTGGGCTATTGTCAGAGTTTACTATATCTCTATCAGGTACACGAACCCAGTAGGTAGCACCAGTGGCGTTCGGTTGCACAATATTTTTGATAGAGTTGTTTCTGCAACACCTTTCAAAAGATATGATATATCCGTCTTTTCGTTTTGGCAAACTGGTTTCAAAAATATACGTGTATTGATCCACGCAAACATCTCCGGGAGTGTTAACACACTTATAAGCCACCCCGTTTAGGCGAATAGGACCTGTTCTTTCAATTTCAAGAGTTCTTACACGTTCATTATTATTAGCCCCAAAAATGGTAATTATTGCGGTTCTGTCTCCTTCTATAGCACCATCACTACCTTTATCACAATCAATATAAAGTTTCATGGTTACCCTGTAATTATCACCGCCCAAATGTTGGTAGTAAAAATCACCACCAACAATATGCGTTGCCCATGATTTGACTATGGATAGGATTAAAAAAAATATGATAAAAAGGAAACGCATTTTAGTAATAGACGCTTCATGCATCTAAAAAGTTATGTAAATTAAAAAGATTTTCATCTTAATTCCAAGATTAAGTTTTTGAACAGACAGCTTTAACGAATAAATAACAAATCTGTTACTTTTTTATGGCAATCCTAAGGAACGTGCTTTATCCAAATATTGCTGTGCTTGCTGGTTTCCTTGTTTTTGAAGAATTAATCCCATGGCCTTGTATGGATAAGGGAAATTCGGATTAATCTGAGTAGCCACGTTGTAATACATCAATGCCGAATCCGGATAATTTAGCATTTCATAAGTTCGTCCAAGGTTAAAGTATAGATATACTCCTTGATTGCCCAATTCAGCAGAGCGAAGGAAATTCTTTTTAGCAGTCGCAGGGTCATTTTTATCCAAATAAATGCTTCCTAGCCCTTCCCAGGCATTACTCATATTAGCTTTATATTCTATAGCCTTTTTAAAGAACACCTCTGATGAATCGTTCATTTTTCGTTGCTGGTAAATGTACCCCAAGTAGGTATAGGCATAGTAATTTTCAGGGCAAAGTTTTATCGCTTTTTTTAGGTAAGGTACTGCTTCATCCAACTTATTCTGAGCCATTTTAATGTATCCCATTTCGCGGAATGGTCCTTCGTTTATTGGATTATAAGCAGCAGCTTTTTGATAAAAAGTTAAAGCTGAATCCAAAAGGTTTTGATTTTTTAATTTATGGGCTTTGTAAAAATCGGAACTCTCACGTTTTACAATGGTGGCTAAAGGAATACCATCTACCATAATTTTATGAATTGTTCCTTTGAGTGGAAAATAACCATTTGTCATTTGTTCATGACTTAAAGTACGGCTGGTAAAAATGCCATAATCCCAATAACTTTCTTCCCATTCAAAATCGCGGGTCCACACCAAAGTAATGCTGTCGGTTTGTTTTTCGGCATAATAACTCATGCTATGGCTTTCGTTGTTGCTTGCCACATAAACCCTTTTTTTCGTGTCTTTTAAATTTTCATGTTCCAAAAGCCATTCCATGGCAGCTCGTGGACTTTGGCACCAGTAATCGGTTTCATAATAGCCATATGCACCGGCAACTCCGCCAACTGTTTCGTTATAATAAACATATTGATAGGGATGATTTTTTACCATCCAGGCTCCAACTTTACCAACTAATAAAACCAAAACAGCAACCGGAATCCAACGCAAGTTTTTCGGTTTTATTAAATGAATGAGACTTTGCCAACCCAAGGCAGCTAAAACAACAACAGTAGGATAAATAAACAATAAATGCCTCCAGCTGCTGTATAAAGCTGATTTTTTATAAATAACATAAAAGATGGGAAAAGCAGAAGCAAATACTAAAACTGCAATATGCCAAACCTTTATTTTTTTAAAATTAATAGCAGATAAAAGCAAGGCAATAGCCAATCCGGCAAGCACAAATAATGGTATTGTAATCAGCATACTTTTGGGCTCATAATACCAAGGCAAATCTTTCATGTAATATTTCTTGCCTTCAAATATTTCGTAGATATGTACCAAACTAAATTTTTCAAAATTCTTTAAAGCTTCCAACGGATGTTTTAATGGATCTTGAATAGCAGCCGGCCAAAAAATAACGCCAACAGCATAACCCAAGGTTAAAGGTTTGAAAAGTTTAGTGATATAAAGCCAAATGTTTTTACCGTCAAAGCCATGTTTTTTTGTATAAACATTCCAAAGGAAAAGAATACCGCTAAATAATAGTAAGTATGCAAACACAAGCAATCCACCCACACGAATACTCATTAATATTCCCATACTAATGGCCAACTTAACCCAAGTGCCGCGGGTTGGGGAAGGCATTTCTTCTAAAAATTTAACAATATAATAAAGCGATGCTACATAAAATGCCAAGAAAGGAATATCCTTTTGGTTATTCATTCCGTGGCCAAAAATTGTGGGGGTTAATAAAATAAATAGAAAAGCAAAAACACCTGTTTGCCAGTTACCTAGTCGTTTGGCTAAAAGTCCGGTGAACATTAAACCAATACAGGCAAATAATGAAACTACCAAATGGCGTGTTTCATACAGTCCAAAAGGTGATAAAAATTTATAAGCAAATGCACTGGCAAGGTTTACAAACGGGCCATAATTTACTAAGTGTGGAATAAGACTGGTTTTAACCTCATGTCCCGGCAATGTTCCTGCTATATCCAAACAGCGCTTATCAGCTCCAAAAGAGGTGAAATAGGCCAATACTTCATTAAAATATGCAATATCTTCAAACTCATCCCACGTAATTCCATAATCAAAACTCAAAAACGGAATGAATACAAATGCTAAAAAAACCAAAGTAGCGAAAATCAAGCGGTAAAACGGATGTTGCCCATTCCACCAGGAGTTTTTGTATTCCTCATTTTTTAAAGAAGCCAATGGCTCCGTTATAAAAAAAGCACGTTTTTCCTTAAAAAAATTGATAAAACGAGTTTTTAAAGGAAGCTTAGGCCCTTTGCCTTTTGGAGCAGCCTGCGGCTTATTGGGAGAAGAGTTTTGTTGAGTATTCTTTTTCGACATGGAGGTTCAAAAATAACAATTTATAGCTTTTCCAAAGTTTTAAACTTTGTAAAAGTTTATCAAATCTTTCTACCCCAAAGCATCGTGCAATAATTCCAAATACTCGTCGTGATTAATTTCATAAGCTCCAAACTGTTTTATATGGTCGTTGAGGTACTGACTATCCAATAATTTAAACTCTTTTTTGCGAAGCGTTTCCACCAAATAAACCAAAGAAATTTTTGAAGCATCTGTCACCGTATGAAACATACTTTCACCAAAAAAAACTTTACCAATGGCTAGACCATATAAGCCGCCAACAAGTTTCCCGTCAAACCAAGTTTCAAAACTATGCGCCACACCCATTTCATTCAGTTGGCAATAGATATCAATAATTTCTTCCGAAATCCAGGTCTCATCCCTACGTTGTGAACAATTCCAAATGACGGCTTCAAAATCAGAATTTTGCCTCAGTTCAAATTTTCCTTTTTTATAAAGCTTTTCTAAGTTTTTACTGATTTTAAACCGCTCGTCTAATGGAATAATTCCTCTATTTTCGGGCAAATGCCAAAAAATTTCATTGCCTTCATCAGGATGTGCCATCGGAAAATAGCCTTGGGTGTATGCCTGAATAACAATGTGGGGATCGAACATGGCTGCGAAATTAATTTGAAAATGATTCAATTTGAAAATTTGAAAATGAAATACACAATTATTTAAAATCAATTTGAAAATCTGAGGAGTTCTTTAATCTTCAAATTGCCACATTTTCAAATTGTCGAATTACCTTTGAAAGATGAAAATAATCTGTGTAGGTCGCAATTATGCCGAGCATGCTAAGGAACTGAACAATGCTTTGCCAACGGAGCCGGTTTTGTTTATGAAACCAGATTCGGCTTTGTTGAGAAAAGGAGAACCTTTTTTCCATCCCAATTTTTCTGAAAATATTCATTACGAAACCGAAATTGTTTTTAGAATTAAGAAAATTGGAAGGCACATTTATGCAAAATTTGCTCATAAATATTTTGCTGAATACACCATTGGTATTGACTTTACTGCCCGTGATTTGCAGGATAAACAAAAATCGAAAGGTTTGCCATGGGAAATTTCAAAGGCCTTTGACCAAAGTGCCGTGGTTGGCGATTTTTTACCATTAACTGGAGTTGACGTTCACAATATTTCCTTTCATTTGGTTAAAAACGGTGAAGTAGTTCAAAAAGGAAATTCAGCGAATATGATTTTTCCAATTGAAGAAGTGATTGAATATAGCTCACAGTTTTTTACCTTAAAAATTGGTGATTTATTTTTTACAGGAACCCCTGAAGGTGTAGGGAAAATAAGCATCGGCGATAGATTGGAAGGATTTGCAGGTGATGTGAAAGTATTTGACGTGGTAGTGAAATGATTTGAAGTTTTGAAGATTGACAATTAGTTAATGTTTATTATTATTAAAGGAATTGTCGAATATTCTATTTTGGAAATGCCGGTGACAATTGATTTAACGATTTAATCATAGCACTCATACAATCGTAAATTTGACGTAATACCTTTTCAATATTTTCGCTGAAGGTTTTCAATCAACCACTAATAATTAATCATTACCCAAAAAATGAATCTTCTCGAAATAAACGAAGTCTCAAAATTTTACCAAACCCATAAGGCGTTGGATCATGTCAGCCTTTCGGTGCCCGAAGGAAGTATTTATGGATTGCTTGGCCCCAATGGTGCCGGCAAAACTTCCCTCATTCGCATTATAAATCAAATCACTGCTCCTGATACAGGAAGTATTACATTTGATAACGAACCTCTGAATGCCGAGCATATCTACAAAATTGGCTACCTGCCCGAAGAACGTGGTTTGTACAAAAAACAAAAGGTTTGGGAACAGATGATTTATTTCGGTCAGCTCAAAGGCTTGTCATTGGCCGAAGCCAAAAAAAGGTCGGAAGAATGGCTTATAAAATTTGACCTGAAAGAATGGAAAAATAAAAAAGTAGAGGAACTAAGCAAGGGAATGCAACAAAAAGTACAGTTTATAATTACAGTGCTTCACAAACCAAAGCTCTTAATTTTGGACGAGCCGTTTACTGGGTTTGACCCCATAAATGCAGAGATTATAAAGAATGAAATAAAGTCGCTTAAAGCACAAGGAACCACCATACTTTACAGCACCCACCGCATGGAAAGTGTTGAGGAAATTTGCGACCATATATGTTTGATTAATAAATCGAAAAAAATACTCGATGGCAGTGTAAAGGAAATTAAAAAACAGAACAGCAAAAACTTATTTGAGTTGGTTTTTGAAGGAAAGGTCCCTACATGGGTTGAAAAAATAAGTGAAGAACCCACCGATGAAGGCCATACAAAACTGGTGTTTAAGGTAGAAAATATGAACCGTGCTGAAATTATAAAACGCCTGGCCAATGAGGTGAACATCTGGTCGTTCCGGGAAATTGTTCCCACCATTCATCAAATTTTTATAGATAAAGTACAGGAGGTGAACCATGCATAAGATTTGGCTGATAACAAAACGCGAGTATCTGAGCCGCGTTACCAAAAAATCGTTTATTGTGATGACCATTTTAGGCCCGGTGCTTATTGCCTTGTTTTATGGGGTAATTATAGGCTTAGCGGTTAACCAAAAAACAGGAGAAAAAACCAGAACCATAGCGGTGGTTGACAAAAGCGGTTTGTTCAAGAACCATTTGGAAAATCCTTCAAAAGTTGAGTTTGTATATACAGAAAATGATACAACAACCTTGGGTTTGGATATTTTTGGCTGGATGGTAATTCCGAAGGATTTTACCTTGGATAATCCGAAAGAAATTGTTTTTAAATCCACCGAATCAGCCACGCTTGATTTACAAAGCAAGTTGACTAATGCCGTTGCTTCATCGGGCAAAAACCAAAAGCTAATGCAAAAAGGCGTGAGGCAATCGTTTTTGGATAGTTTAAAAATGGAGGTTCAAATGAAAACCTTAGAAATAAGTGAAACGGGCGATTTGGTAAACTCTCAGGCTGAGTTAAATTTTGGACTTGGGGCTGCCTTTGCTTTCATCATTTATTTTTTCATCTTTTTATATGGCGTTCAGGTAATGCGAGGAGTAATGGAAGAAAAAACTAACCGCATTGTTGAAATTATAATCTCTTCTGTAAAACCATTTCAATTGATGATGGGTAAAATATTAGGAATAGCCATGGTTGGACTAACCCAGTTTTTAATTTGGATAGCCCTAAGCGGAATTTTAACAGGAGTAATTTCCATCTTTTTTGCTTCGCAAATGGGTGGTTTATCAGGTGACGTAGAACAAGCCGGAAACCAAATGCAGGCCATGAACCCGATTTTAGAAGCTTTCTTTAATCTGAACTTTAGTTTCTACATCACCATTTTTGTTTTTTACTTTTTGTTTGGTTATTTGCTTTACAGCGCCATGTTTGCGGCTATAGGTTCAGCGGTAGATAGTGAGGCCGATACACAACAATTTATGTTGCCGGTTACTTTACCACTTGTTATAAGTTTTGCTACCAGCTTTTCTATTTTAGCTTCCGATCCGCATGGTTCTATGGCCACATTTATGTCCATATTTCCCTTAACATCGCCCATTATTATGATGGTTCGTTTGCCGTTTGACCCACCGGGTTGGGAACTGGCTGTGTCTATGCTCACCCTCGTTTTAACCTTTATATTATTTACCTGGCTTGCCGGACGAATTTATAAAGTAGGAATACTAATGATGGGCAAAAAGCCGACGTATAAGCAGTTGTTTAAGTGGATGCTGATGAAGTAGGGGTGCTTAACTGCATTAAGTTTGGTTTTACTGTCAAGCTTTTTGTCACTTTTTTTCTTGATAAAAAAAGTAACCAAAAAAATCAAGCCAAAAATATACTCCCTCCGCACTTTCTAACACACGCCCGTATTTTTGGCAACCCAGCGCTCCTTCACTGGATATTTCAGTTGTTAAACAAAAGTTTGTCAGTTTGCAGCCGTGCGTGGGGAGGTCAGAAACCGAGGAACGAGGTTCGCAAATGCCTTAATTTTAAAAGTAAACATATTTATGAGCCAAATGCGGGCCGAGCCCCGGAACGAGCGTAGAAGCATATTTCTGACTTGATTTTTTGTAACTTTCTCATCAAGGAAAAAGTTAAGAGAAGAAAAAAACTTATTTCGGTCTGTGAAGCTACCGACCGATAAGGTGAAGGTTTAAAAATTTTATAAACTAAAATTTCTTAAAAATAGCGAATGGGACGAATAGCAAACTTATAGGAAGAATTTTGCCAATCATAGAATGCGTAACCATGCATCTTTATAAATAAATAGAAACTATAACCATAGCGTGGTTCAGCAAAGGGATTGTTACTATATGGTGGATGGGTTGAACTCCAATAAATATCTTCCTTAAAATTACCAATAGCTTCCATATTTTTTAATACTAAATCAAATTCTATTTTGCAGGGTAAGTACCAATCTGAATACCCGTTAAGTACTAAATCATCGCAAATACTGGCTGCATTTATGTTAGCCCCAATTACGCCACCGTGATTTTCAGTATTTACCTTTCCTGCACCAATATAATCAAAATCATCACCGCCCCAAGCAGCCCGTTCAATTAAATCATTCGGTGCAGCTATAATTCCATGTACCTCCCCCTCTTTATAGCCGGGGTCACTATTTTTAAAAATATAACCAACTTTTCCGCCTCCCAAATCATCACCAACAACTATTGTAGATTTGGATTCGGTTGTAAATTTTATAACCTCTCCATAGGCTGTACCCCATTCATTAGTAGCATAAGCTCTTACATAATATGTTGTTTCATCCTTAAGTCCTTTTAGTTTAATACTAAAATAGGAAGGACTCCAATAATCAATTGTATTATAATCAATATCACTAAAATTTTTAGAATTCTTAATAGTAGGAAATGGTAAAGTATCATAACATACCCCTTTTTCCAATATTGTTTGGTTGCTATCTATTACTAATGCACCTCTGCATTTAAAAAGCCTTCCTGCTTGAAAAATGGATATGGTTTTTACTTGAGGTAAAGGCAAAACTGGACTTTTACTTATTTCCTCCTTCTTACACCCCCATAAAAATAGTATACAAGCTAATAAACAAGTACAGATATTTAATCCTCTTAAATGATTCATAAATTATAAAACGCGAAAGTTATTAATAAATTCTCCCATTTAATTAATTAACCAATTTCTCACTTTAAAGTGACATCACAGAAAGAAACTTATTTCGGTTAGTGAAGACACTAACCTATAAGGTGAATAAAGCTAAAGACGACTACTTGCCAGAATAATTCACTTCAAAATCCTTCCCTTTCAACTTTATCTTGTAATCAATTTTTTTGCCTTTTCCTGCTTTTAAAATTACTTCTTTATTTAAATCATCAGGCTTTATTATTCCATGCTTTTTATAGGTTTTGCCAAACAGTGAAGTTTTACTTTTTTTAACCTTTATTTTTAGAGAATACTCTACCATTTTGCCGGAGTATATCACAAACACATTATCCTCTGCGGTTCTGTAAAACTTATAAAAAAGAGTATCCTTTAAGCTTTGATTTTTAGTTTTCAATAAATCTTTCTTAAGCAAAGCTGTTTGTATGCTGAGTTTACCCTTTAGGCTTTCATCCATGGAAGTCCATATTGGCCTAATAATTCCTTTGTGGGCTGAAATGCCATTGTAATCCCCAAAAAACACCTCTTTGCCGGGCGGTAAAAAAGGTTGAGGTGTAATTAATTTATTGGTAAATGTTTGACCTCCATCCTCGCTAAAAGCCACATACACATCCATCAGTAAATTGGAAGCCGAATTCCTTCGGTCATAAAAAACCACATACACGGTTCCGTCGGTTTGGTCGATGGCAATATGGGGTAAAAACTGGTCGCCAACAGAGCTTGAGTTTACCGTTATTTCATCGCTCCAGCTATCACCACCATTGTCAGAATATTTTAATTTTATTTCGCCTCCAATGCCCGGAAGGCTTTCACCCCAAAGCAAGTACAAGCGGTTTTTATATTTTCCACGGCTGTGGTCGGCCACTAAAAAAGGTAACCCGTTGCTGCGGTATATTTGGTCAAAGTCTAAAACCCAACCCTCATCTTGTGTTGCTATTACCCTGTCTTTTCCCCAGGTACGACCACCATCCAATGATTTATCAAAGTAGATTTTTCCAAAACCACTCCACGCCACATATACCTCCCCGTTTTTTCCAATAGCCGGAGTAGCACCTTCAAGCGTGTTATCATCATCCAAACAATCCCCAACGGTATCGCTAATGGTGATGGCTTGTTCGAAACTGGCAGCACCATCTACCGACCTTGCAAAACGAATACGGGAATGGTCTTGCGGGTCTTTGCTATCGTAGTTGTCAAACTCTGTCCAGCTTATATAAATATTATCTTTGTGCAACAAACTGTGTTGGTCTTTTACAATCCAGTGTTTGTCTTGTTCCTTGTCACCATTCAGTCCGGCAAAACTTCCGTCATTAAAACTCTTACCTCCATCATCGCTTTTTTGAACCACAATCCGGTCTATCCAGTTTGGGTATTTTTTGGTTTTGGTAGCAGCCAAATGACAGAAATAAAAATTGCCGTATTCATCGGCATAAATAACCGGGTCGCCATACACACCAAGGCTTGAACGCAGGGTTTTTATCTCCCAGGTTTTGCCAGTATCGGATGAAACATAATGGTTGTTAATATTACTTCCGGCCACTATTTGGGCCGGGTTGGCAGGATTGATATAAATGGAAGGTTCGTTTGGCCCATAGGTTTGGTTATCAATAGTTACGATTGGGTATTGGGCGAATGATAAGGTTTGCAGAAAAAGCAGAAAAGAAGAAAAAAGGTGTTTCATTTAAGTGGATTAATAAGTTTTAGGTCAGGTATTTTGGAGAAATCTTTGGTATTGGCTGTCATGAGAACGGCTTCATTTTCAATACAGGTGGCTGCAATAATTGCATCACCGAGGCCTATTTTTGTGCTTCTTCTAATTTTAATAACTGTTTTTACAATCGTTTTATTAATTTGAATAATTTGAATTTTTTTGAATAAATTCTCGAAATTACTCTCTTCAATTTCAGTTAGATCATAACCCAAAACTTCAATTTCTGTAATTACCGAAGTTAAAACAATATTATCTGAAAAGAAGCTTTGATCTAATTCTATAACGCCGTTTGCGTTATAAATAAGAATATTTGAATCTAAAATAATTTTCTGTCCCATGATTTGCGCTGTTCACGCTGCCATTTCACCGGATCTTTAATTTTTTTGAAGGTTGTATTCGTTTCTCGGATTTTAATAAGGCATTTAATTATTTCTTCAGCATCTGAAATATTTTTTTCAACCGGAAGAATCGTAACTTCAAGTGGCACCCCTTCCCATTCTTTGGGCAAATCTATAGTAATGGAAGATTCGTGATTAGATGGTATTTCTTTTTTTAATTCCATTTTCTTAAACAAAAGTAACCTTTGAATTGAATAAACAATAATAGCACCTTATAAAAACTTCAAAAAAATTACCTTACCGTATCATATTATTCAAACTAAAAATGTTGGTTTGCACTTCCAAAAAATACGATGGCAAAAAGCTTTAAATATTTAATCATCGGTTCAGGGCCTACAGGGCTTGGTGCAGCCTACCGTTTAAAAGAATTAGGGATTACCGATTTTCATATTATTGAAAAGGAAAACTACATTGGGGGCCTAGCCACCAGTTTTGTGGATGATAAAGGGTTTACATGGGATGTAGGCGGACACGTGCAGTTTTCGCATTACACCTATTTTGATAAACTGATGTTGGAAGCTTTGGGTGAAGATGGTTGGCTTAGCCATCAACGAGAAAGCTGGGTGTGGATGAAAAACCGTTTTGTCCCTTATCCGTTTCAAAACAACATACGCTACCTGCCAAAAGACAGCATGTGGAAATGCCTGAACGGGATTATTCATAATTACCAAAACCCAAATACCAAAAAACCTGCAAATTTTGAAGAATGGATTTTGGCCACGTTTGGTCAGGGTATAGCCGATGAATTTATGATGCCTTATAATTTTAAGGTTTGGGCGTATCCACCAAAGGATATGGCCTACAATTGGATTGGTGAACGGGTGGCAGTTACCGATTTGCAACGCGTTACCGAAAATATAATTTTTGAAAAAGACGATTTAAGCTGGGGGCCAAATAATACCTTTAAGTTTCCGAAACACGGTGGCACGGGAGGCATTTGGAAATCGATAGGAGAAAATTTGATTGGAACAGAATATTTTTCACTC
>CAMDGU010000052.1 GCA_945897885.1 Chitinophaga pinensis | reverse complement strand
GCTCGCTACTTATTTGATTCTGCTGATTCGTTGATTCGTATTGACATGAGTGAGTTTATGGAAAAATTTGCCGTGAGCCGCTTGGTTGGTGCCCCTCCGGGATATGTGGGTTACGAAGAAGGTGGAATGCTTACTGAAAAAGTAAGACGTAAACCTTACAGCGTTATATTATTTGATGAAATAGAAAAGGCCCATCCAGATGTTTTTAATATTTTATTGCAAGTTTTGGATGAAGGGTATATTACCGACAGTTTGGGGCGTAAGATTGACTTTAGAAATACAATCATCATTATGACTTCCAATATTGGTTCACGCCAGTTAAAAGACTTTGGAGCTGGTGTAGGATTTGGTACTGCAGCTAAAACTTTGGCAAGTGAGTCAAATTCGAAAAGTGTGGTTGAAAATGCCTTGAAACGTTTCTTCTCCCCTGAATTTTTGAACCGTATTGATGATGTGATTGTGTTTAACCAACTGGAAAAAGAAAGTATTGGTAAAATATTGGAATTGGGAATTGATAAGTTGGTAAAACGCATTGAAGGGGTTGGATTTAAAGTAACTTTAAAACCTGCAGCCAAGGAGTTTTTGGTGGAGAAGGGTTACGATAAAGAATTTGGCGCAAGACCTTTGGCCCGAGCAATTCAAAAATATCTGGAAGACCCAATTGCAGAAGAAATCCTGAAATCGGGAGTAGCTGATGGCGATACCTTGGAAGTGGATTTGGATAAAAAAGAAGGGGTTTTGAAATTTAAAAACCTTAAAGCCAAAAAAATAAAAGCAACAGAAGAATAATGTTTTGAAATTTTCACATAACAAAGAGGCCTCGATTTTTCGGGGCTTTTTTGTTATGCAATCAGTAATTGAAGAGAAAAATAGGATTTTAGTGAACACTCACCTTCTTCATCCCAACCACCTTCCCATTTCTCACTTTCACCAAGTAAATACCAGAATCAACATCTAAGTCAATCAAAGTCACTTTTTCAACCCGTTCCACTTTTTTAACCAATTCACCAATCAAATTATAAACCTCAATGCTGGCATCCATTTCAGGATTCTCCATTTCAACGGTGAAACTTCCATTATTTGGATTTGGAAAAATTTTAAAGCTTTTTTCCGAAAGCTTTAAAATTCCTACGGTTACGTTTTTGCAGGTTTGTGATGAGCAACCTGAAAGGTCGGTAGCTGTGAGGCAAACCGTATGTTGGTCGGAGGATTTGATGGTGTGGGTGTAAGTGGTGGCGGTAGTTTTCAGGCTATCGGTAGTTCCAAATTTCCATTGGTAGGAGTTTCCGCCTTTGGCAATTTTTAAATCTACTTTGCTGCCATTGCAAGTATAACTAAAATCAGAACTCGGGTTTTGGTTTATGGTTAACGCTTTGCTTATGGAATCAGCGCAACCACCTGCAACTTGGGCTACCAGGGTTACATTATACGTGGTGGTAGTGCTTATGGTATAGTTGTGTTTTGGGTTTTGGATTTGAGAGGTTTGTCCATCACCAAATTTCCAGAGGTAGCTTGTGGCATCTTGCGATTGGTTGGTAAACAAAGCCGTTTGATTTTCACACACATCTTTCACTTCAAATTCAGCCTTAGCCTGAACTTTAACCTCAATCTTTTTATTCACGGTATCAGTACAGCCGTTGTTTGAGGTTAAGGCTAAGGTTGAGGTTCCACTCTTGGCAAATTGATGAGAAGGGTTTTCAAGGGTTGAAGTTGCTTCGCTATTAAAATTCCAATGGAATGTTGTGGTTATTGGGCTATTGGGTTTTGTTCCTGTAAACTTAAATTTAGCAACCGTTCTACTACACGCCAAATCCCATGTAAAGTCTGCTTTGGGACTTGGGATTACGGTGATTGTTTTTTTGATAGTATCGTTTGGACTGCAATTGTCTTTGGTGATGAGAGAAAGGTTGGAAGTTAGATTTAAGAAGTTAGAAGTTAGATTTAAGATGTTTGATGTTGAAATTTCTTTGCCGTTTAATACCCAACTGTAGATGTAAGTTTTACTATTTCCCCCTGTGGCTTGAGCAGTGTAGTTCAACGATTTTCCTTCACAAATGGTGGTATCACGCAGGTTTGTTAAAGCTTTTAACTCAGCCTTTACCTTAACCTCAAACAAGGCAGTATCGCCCAAGGCTTCGCAACCATCGTTTACAATCAGTTGAATTTTTAAAGCTTTTTTGGTTAAAATTTTTAAACTATCGGTGGTGGAAAGAACGTTGTTTGTTACCAAATCTTTCCATTGGTAGCGGTATTGTTTGGGTATTCCGCCGGTGGCTGTGGCTTTGTAGTTTAGCACATTCCCAAAACAAAGGGTGGTATCACGATAACTTGTTGTTAAACTTACCGGCTTGCGTAGGCTAATACTTAAATACGCTGTATCGGCCTTATTGGTGCAACAGTCTTTTAAAATAATGGCCAGTTTTTCTGATGTCGTATTGGTTACAGACGGGTAATAATTCAAAGTATCATTATACTTTGCCTTTCCTTTATCCATAGGAATGAGTGATTTATCAGAATTAACAAAGTACCATTGCCATGTATAATTAGAATCACCACCTTCAAAATTTACAGGTACTTTTATAGGGTTATTTTCACACACAACACTATCTGAAAACTTTAATTTTGCTTTTGGATATGCCCTAACAAAAACTTTTTTAAAGGCGGTATCAGGCTTCCCGCAGCCGCTGCTATCGGCTATTATTATTTTATAAATCGTATCTTTTAACGGCCAAACAATGGGTTGCCGTTTGGTGCTGTCGTCCATTCTATATTTTGGACTCCATGTCCATTTGGTACCACCGTAGGTGTTTAGTTTTATGCTATCGCCCATGCAGATGGTTTCATCTTTCCCTGGGTTGGCTTTATCGCGGGAATAGATTAATACTTGCAATGTATCCCAAAGATAAAAACTTTGAATAAGAGGCTTAGTACTTCTTACTCTTATGCGGTAGTATGGCGAGGAAACAACTTCAAACATTGGCAAAATGCCAATAATTGTACTATCTTTATTACATTTTATTCTTCCTAACTCATGATGTCCACCGTCAAATGTTCCTTTTTCGTTACTTAGTTCAGCAATCACAACATTAGAACTCTCAAAATCTCCTTCTAAATCAAAGGGGATTTTTATAGTATCTCCGGCACAATAGGGTCCACGCTTTACTTTCCCCCTATCGATGGAATAATTTGTAATTTTGGTAATGAAAGTTCCTGATCCTGAACTATCTATATTTTTTCCAAATTGGACCTTTCCATGAAATATACCTGTTGAAAATACCCTACCCTTGCTTACATCCATATCTGAAATCCAGCCTCCTGTTCCGCTATTAGCCCACAAAATATTTCCTAATGAATCAGCCTTTAATAAAATAATTCCATCACCATTAATAACAGTACTATCTATTAATAATTTGGTGCTCGTTCGGCCACCATAATATAAAAAACCATCATCTGACGTAACCCTATTCAAACCATTTGATTGCTCTCCATCAATTGTTGTGTCTAATACATAAGGGTTGAAAAACCAACGAGGTTGTAAGGATAAATCAATTGACGCAGCGTAAACCTCAAAATTATTGACACCCGTTTTATACCTTGGTTTAATTTTAGTTTTTCCCCACATTAGACTATCTATGAAATGACCACCAATATAGAGGTAATTCCTATCCGTTGTAAGGCAGTTTATTAAAAGGTTATTTTTGTTATGAACAACAAATCTTCCTATGTAATTTCCAACACTGTCGATTTCTATTATAAAACCACCCGGGCTAAAAAAAGTATCTGCCCCTATTACCACTTTAGTTTTAGAAGGACTGTGGCCAAAATCACCCGATACATAAAATTTGCTTTTTACTTTTACTAATCCTGAAATTCGAAAAGTATTTGTTTTATCGGGACTATGAAGATAATTAGACCAGATTACATTTCCATTTGAGGAATTTAACTCACCAAATACACTAGTTGGATGGTTAGTAAATGCATTAAAATTATAAGTGGCTGTTCCTATTTTAGTGGTTCCCAAACTTACACAAGTAAAATAACACCGACCATTAGATAAAGATAAAGTAGTTCTTGGTCCTATAGTTGATGGGTCATCACTCGTTGGTATAACTTTTGAATTCCCTGTTTGTGAAGTCCAAATTAGTTTTAAATCCTTATCAAATTTAGCAAATAAAATTGCTCCGTTTTTTACATCTAAGGTATCTTTACCAATAGTATTGAAAGGATTATCGCTTAAATACCCTGTTAAATACAAATTACCACTATCGTCACTGCAAATGTCTCTGATTCCTGGAATAGTATTACTACTTAAGAAATACCTATAAGCAATTCTTGCATTGGTAACTTTTCCATTCTTATTAAGAATAACAATACACGCATAAGCTTCGCGGCTTTTTTGTGGGGATAAAAACCTAAAAGTATCCAAATGGATAGTATCAGGTAAACCGGCCGAACCATTTCTAATGGTTAGCAAAATAGCAGCCCCTCCATCGGGAAGTGTTGCAGCAGTCATTGTACTTGAAAATTTATTAGTTCTTAACCATTCAAAATTTTGAGCAAATGAAATTTTTGAAAAAAAAATAAATATTAAAAATAAATAAATACGATTCTTAATTCCATTTTTATTGTAACAAAACATTAAACTGATTGGTTAATTTTTATAATTACAAATATATGCGACTTTAAGAAAACGAAGTTTAATTGATAGTAATGGCTATTGTTGTGCTTGCAGTAGAACATCCAGCAGGAGCAACAATACCTTCTTGGCAATCTATATTTGTTACACAAGTAAGTCCAGCACAAGGAGGAGTATAAGCTGTATAATTAGTACTACCAGGAGATATAATAAAATTAACAGTACAAAAAATTACTCCATCATCTACTACAATATGATCAACTGCTGTTCCGCCGAAAGAATTACAAATAGTGGTAGGTGCAGCCCCAGCAACAGCGGTAAATGATGCGGTTAAAAGATTTGACGCTGCATCATATATACTAATATTCCAATCGCAACCACTTGTTGCAGTATTATCCACGGATATGTAAGTGACTTGCCCCTTTGCTTGGTATCCTAAACTCGTAAAAGCTAAAATAGCGAATAGAATAAAAGCTTTAGTAAATAAAGGCCATGCTTTGCTGCATTTTAGGTTTGTTTGTGTAAGTTTTTTCATGATTTGTTTTTTTGAATTTATTCAAATCTTACATTAAGTTTTGTCATATACCTAAACAAATTTTGAATGGGGGGGGGCAAGTTACTGATATTCAGGTATATTATTTTTAAATAAAAAAGCCACCTCAAATTTTTGAGGTGGCTTTATATCAAAGGTTAAAAATTTTAAAGCTTTTTATCGGCTGATAATCACTTTGCCGTTAAAGCGGTTGCTGCCTTTGGTAATCATCAACATATATACCCCACTAGGTAAATCGGTTGTTATTATTTCAGTTACTTTTTTATCAGCTATGGTTTTTATAACCATTCGGCCGGTAGCATCCATCATACCAATTTCAGCATTTATCAAATCGGATGGTATCTCAATTTTAAAACTGTTTTTGGCCGGTTGTGGATATACGTTTATGCCATAATCCTGAAAAGTATTGGTAACTGAGGCAGGTATTTCGAGTTTCACTGAATCGGTGCTTGTGCAGCCAAATTCATCAATAACGGTAAGTTTTGCCCATACATTGGATGTGCCTGAACCCGCATATTTATGGGTAGGATTTTTTGTAGTAGTATCTTTATTACCATCTCCAAAATACCATTTATAAATAACGTTTCCGGTTTCATTGGCATTAAAAGTGGCTGTTCGACCATTAAATGAATAGGTGAAATTAGCCGTTGGCAGCGGTTTTACTCCTAGTTTTATTCTGTCGGAACTTTCTGAACAAGCTCCATTGGTTACCGTTACCCATACTGAATCCAGGTTTTTGGGATTGGCAAGATTCCAGGAAGAAGAAGCACTTTTTTGTTTCGAAATATTGTTTAAAAAGAAATTATACTCTTGCATTCCTTTTGAAACGACTTCAAAATTTGCCTGATTTCCTTCGCAAAAAATATTTTGTGCATTATTGCTCGACAGCACAATGCTTGGAATTTCCCATACTTTAACAGCAGCATCGCGCTTTATCGAAGGGCAACTTAAATTACTGCTATCGGTTAATTCAAATTTGTAAGTCCGGCTGAAATCGGCAGTTATAACAAAAGAAGTATCTTTAAAAGTATTGCCATTATCAATTTTTAAAGCAAAATAATTGGTGTTAAGGTTTCTTATTTTAAAGTTAATATCCTTGCCTTTACACGCTTCCTTATCCCAAACTACATCGTAAGTAATAGGGCTGCAAGGTATCGAACCGCAAACCACTTTGGTTATGGTGCTTTCGTAGCATGGAAAAACATCCAAAGCTTTTAACCAAATTTCAACATCCGTATTAGGCGGGAACCCTAAAACTTTGTGCGATAATCCTGTGGCACCGGTACTTGGGTCTTGCCAGGTTTTACCACTATCAATGCTTACTTTATACCCCAAAGCATTGGTGACAGAACCCCAGCTAATTTCAAAACTGGCTGTGGTTTTATTGGTGCAGCTAGCTGCTGGTGCCGATACACCGGTTTTTACAACAAAATTTAAGGCATTGCTTTTGGGAGTTAAGCATCCTTTTGAATCTTTTCCTCGGGCAAATAAATCGGTAGAAGAAGATAATAAAAAGGTTTCTGGATTTATAACGGTTCGTTGCAATGCACCAAACGATGAATAATAAAATATAGAATCAAAAGTAGCAGAACTGTTTGCCGTTACATGAATGGGGCGTTCAAAACACACTGTATCACTGCTTACATCGCGGCTTATGTTTAAGGTGTAATATGGGTGGTGAGCAATTTTTACAATAGAGGAAGTACTACTGCATTTGCTAGTATCTGTTACGGTAACTGTATATCTTCCGGTATCTTTTGCCCATATCGTTTGGGTTACAAAGCCACCCGGAGCCCATGTATATTTATAGTTGGCATTAAACGTGGCAGTAAGTTTTACCGAATCGCCTTTACATAAAGTGTAGGAGGTAGGGCCTGAGATAGAAACAACAGGTTTGGCTCTTAATTTAATTTTTACCGAATCAGCTTTTGAACTTCCATACGCATTTTTGGTGGTAAGAATAGCCCAAAAAAATCCCGGGCCAAGGTTATTATATCTAACCACGGGGTTTTGCGATTTTACCGAACTTGGAGAAACAAGTGAAGCTCCTTGAAGTGTCCATGTCCAATCTGTTGGATTTCCTGTAGAAGAACCTTTAAGAGTAATAGTATTTCCAACACAGGTTACTGAGTCAGCACAACTGGCATCAGCTACTGGAAGTCCGCTGGGTGCTATCGTAAATTTTTTAGCATATATCAAATCACCGCTTGTCCCATTATCCGAATTAGCTGCATTCAGACATAGATAGAGAGTTAAGCTACCTGATCCAGTTGATGGAGCTTTCCAAGTAAAACTCCAGTCCGTAGAATTAGTGCTGGTAGACGATGTGCCTGTTGAGTTTTGATAAATATATTCTTTTGAATTAGCTGTTGTAAATGATGTTCGAACAGTTCCAGTTGTTAAGCTAGCTAAAGTACCTGCTTTTTTATTACTGGCATCTAAAATTGTTGTTTGAAACCCCCATTTATTAATTCCGGATTGGTTATAAGATATTGTTATTAAGTAAGTAGAATCAACATTATAACCAGTTTTGGTTGCACCCGTTTTAACTGATTTCATGGTCATTGAAATTTTATCATAATCAGAACCTGTTGTAATTAATGAACCACTATGGCAGGTAACACAACTTCCATTATCAGTGGGAGCATTTGTATATTGAGGTTGAGGGCCAGAACTATTTGAGACTGAATAGTAGGATACTGAACAAATTATTACAACAAAAAGTAGGGTGGTAATTTTTTTAATCATAGTTTTAAATTTAGGTTGAAAACAAATATATGGAGGGGGTATATATTGGAAATGTAATTTTTTAACATCTAAGCAATGTGCAATATTAGGGTATCTGAAAATAAAGGAGTTAACAACTTATCCCTTTAATCATTTTGACATTAAATAAACAAAAAGACAATTGGTATTATAAGACATGAAATACTAGAAAAATATTAAGACTTTACACCCCTTACAATTTTCTCCAGTTCATCCCATTCTTCAGGTTTTATCATATCCAAAAAATTAAATTCACCGGCCCCTTTAAGCCATTCACCGCCGTCAATAATAAGTTCTTCGCCGGTCATAAAAGCAGAATAACCCGACATGAGGTAGGATGCCAAATTAGCCAACTCATGGTGTTCGCCAACCCGGCCTACAGGAATTTTTTTTGTAAAATCAAATCGTTTTGAAATAGCCTCAGGAAACAATCTATCCCAAGCACCTTTGGTAGGAAACGGCCCGGGAGAAATGGTATTGAACCGAATATTGTATTTGGCCCATTCCACCGCCAATGAGCGTGTAATGGCTAAAATTCCGGCCTTGGCAGCGGCAGATGGTACCACATACCCTGAACCTGTTGAGGCATAAGTAGTTGTTATGCTTAACACGGTGCCTTTTTGTTTTTCTTTAATCCAGTAATTGCCTAAAGCTAAAATACAGTTTTTACTGCCTTTTAACACAATATCCAGCACAATGTCAAACGCCCTGTGGGATAAGCGTTCGGTAGGGGAGATGAAATTTCCGGCGGCATTATTTACAAGCCCTGTGGCTTTGCCAAAGGTTGAAATAACATAGTTTAATGCTTTTTCTACTTCATCATAGTTTCTTACATCACACCCTGCGGCTAATACCTCATTGCCGGTGGCTGCAGTTATTTCGGCGGCAGTTTTTTGCACCACTTCCAATCGCCGTCCCCAAATGCTGACTTTGGCTCCTAATAACGAAAATCCTTCGGCCATGCTGCGGCCCAAACCTGTGCCACCACCGGTTACTATAATCACTTCATCTTTTAATGCTCCTTCGCGAAGCATAAGTTTTTCTTTATCTATCATTAAGCTTTTATTTGAGTTTTGGATTTAAAAATTATAACCATCGTTTTCTTTTAAAATAAATAAAGGTGAAAACTACGGTGAGCAACATGAGTACTAAGGCAAACGGATAGCCATATTCCCATTTTAATTCGGGAAGAATGTGAAAATTCATTCCGTAAATACTGGCAATAAGCATGGGTGGCATAAAAAACAAACTGACTATGGTAAACAGTTTGATACTATTGTTTTGTTCGTAGGTAATTAAATTATTAAGAGTGCTGTCAATGTAATCCAGTCGGTCAAAATTGAATCGGATATAATCAATTACCGATTCAAGGTCTTTTACAGATATATCAAGTTCCTTATCTGTTTTTTGGTTAATGAAGGATGTTTTTTTTATAACACTTATCAAAAGTTTTTTGTCAAGGCAGTTTTGCATCATAAGCATCAAATTTTCACGCAAGGCATTTAGTTTTAAAATGAGCGGACGGCTTGTGTGCTTATCTGATACAATGGATTTGGATAGTTCAGAAATTCCTTTGGTTAAATCTTCTACCAAATCAGCATCATTGGCTATTCTGGTATCCAAAATGTTTAATAAAACATCAGAACTCGTAAATTTTTGATTGCCTGACAGAATTTTTTTTGAAGTTTCGGCAAACGACCTGAAATCATAATCGCGCGTGGTTATAAGTAAGTTCTTTTCAACGGTAAACGAAACAATTTTAGGAACATATGAAAGCCCTTGCCGGGTAACAAAGTTGGAATGACTTACAATGTGGTCATCATACTCAACATATCTGGCACTTTGCTCAATTTCTACCGATTCCTGAGTGTTCATAATCTCAAGTTTGAAGTGCTTTTCAATTAATTTTTCATCCTCCTCATTCCACCCAAGTAAATCAACCCAAATAATATTCTCAGTTTTTAACACTGCAAGAATGGCTGCATCATTGGACATTTCAAAATGGTCGTTTACTTTATGATATATTGAAATCATTTAGGCAAAGTAAGGGGTTTTATTTTTATGTTTGCGCTACTTTGAAATACCTAGGTAGATATTTTAAAGTTTACTAAATATGTTTAAGTATATAGCATAGCTTCACCAAAGAAAATTATCAATGAAAGTAACTTTTTTAGGCACCGGTACATCTCAAGGCGTTCCATTAATTGGTTGCCTGTGCCCGGTATGTAAAAGTTTAGATGCAAGGGATAAACGGTTAAGAAGTTCTATACTTATTCAAACGGAAGGAAAAAACTTGGTTATTGATACAGGTCCTGATTTCAGGCAACAAATGCTGCGGGTAGAAATACCAAGACTTGATGGCATCATGTTTACTCATTCTCACAAAGATCATATAAGCGGGTTTGATGATATTAGGGCTTACAATTATATTCAAAAAGAGCACATGGAAGTTTATCTTGAAGAAGACGTGATGACAGCTATGCGGCGTGATTTCTTTTATATGTTTGAGGATTTTAAATATCCGGGTGTGCCTGAAGCCAATTTTCATATTATTGATGAAAATGAATTTTTGATAGAAGAAATAAAGGTAATTCCAATTCGTGTGTATCATCATAAAATGCCGGTTTTGGGATTTAGAATCGGTAATTTTACCTACATAACCGATGCCAATAGTATTCTTGAATCAGAAATTGAAAAAATAAAAGGTTCAGAGGTAGTAGTATTAAATGCATTGCGGCGCGATTCTCATATTTCTCATTTCTCATTATCCGAAGCTATGGAAATGGCAAAAAAGATAAATCCGGCAAAGGCTTATTTTACGCATATTAGCCACCAATTAGGGATTCATAAGGAGGTAGATTTGGAATTGCCTGATAACATCAAATTGGCTTGGGACGGACTTGAAATAGAGTTGTAAGTATTAGAGCCTCGAAAACTTTTCAACCAATAACTAAAGTAGGTTTTTAGAAAAATGAAGCAATTTTATCTGCAATGATTTGAGTGATATTACCAAAAACCTAACAAAGGTTGATATTAAATTTTTTCAACCATAAACTCTTGTCACTTTTTTTCTTGATAAAAAAAGTAACCAAAAAAATCAAGCCAAAAATATGCTTCCTCTCGCAAATCTAGATCGCGGCCCGCATTTTTGGCAACCTAACGCATGGCCATTCATACCAAAGCTTTCGTATTAATTGATTCGAGGGACTTTTTGATGTTCGAGTAAGTAAAAAAATTAAGAAGAATAGCATTCCACGATTTTCATCGCTTCTACTGCTTCTTTCACATCATGAACTCTTAGAATATTGGCACCGTTCATAAGGGCAATAGTGTTAATTACGGTGGTTCCGTTTAGGGCATCTTTTTCTGAAATATTTAAAACTTCATTAATCATTCGTTTTCGGCTCACCCCAACTAAAATAGAGTAATCAAGCATTTTAAAGGCAGCCAAATTTTTTAACAAAGAATAATTGTGCTCTAAATTTTTACCAAATCCAAAACCGGGGTCTATAATTACATCGTTAATTCCGGCAGCTCTGTATAGCGGTATTTTTTTTATGAAATAATCCAAAACCTCGGTGGTTACATTGCTGTAATTTGGGTTTTGCTGCATTGTTTTTGGGGTACCTTGTTTATGCATGGCTATGTATGGAACCCCAAGACTACCAACGGTAGCAATCATTTCGGGGTCATCATCACCGGCAGATATGTCATTAACAATAGATGCACCGGCGTCAATGGCATTTTTAGCAACTTTAGCTCTAAACGTATCAATGGAAAGAATGGCATTCGGAAAATTTTTATGGATTTTTTCGATAACAGGAATCACCCGATTTAATTCTTCTTCAATATCCACCGTTTTAGCCCCCGGGCGACTGCTATAACCTCCAATATCAATAATTGAGGCACCATCATTCAGCATTTTTTCGGTTTGATATAACGCATGTTCTATAGAATTAAATTTACCCCCGTCATAAAAAGAATCGGGTGTAGTGTTTAATATTCCCATTACCACAGGAATTTTTAATGATAAAAGCGTGCCTTTGCAGTTAATAGAAAAATGTTGTGGGGTAAGTGGATTATGGGATTGCATTGTTACTTTTGCAAAGGTTAGTTAAAAATTGTTTAATTGGTAATTTGTTGGAAATGTTAAAATAGTGATTGGATTTTTAAAGAGACTTCTTTTACCAATATTGATTACTTAACTTTTTAACCTATCACTTTTTTAACAAACCTATTTTAAAATATTTCAACCTACATGAAATTATTAACCAATATCATAAGAGTATTAACAGGATTACTGTTTGTTTTTTCAGGGTTTATTAAGCTCAATGATCCTGTTGGTTTTTCAATAAAATTAGAAGAGTATTTTATTGTTTTTTCTGCAGATTTGGCTCCAAAGGCTGATACATTGGTTATTGAAATTAATAACAAAGAGTCGGGCTTAAATGAATCATACACACGAGTATTGCGCAATGAGCCTGAACGGAAAATCAGTTACCGAACCTCTGCTTGGGAGCATGTTGAGATTAAATCTGAGGAAGGTAAAAGTAAATCCTATTATGATAAAACAACTCTGTTTGTGCTTTTAGATGGACAAGAGTTATTGAAAAAGGAAATTGAAAAGAGTGATGCCGCTCCTGCAAATTTCGAAATAGTGGCAAGGGTGGGAGAAACCGGTATTTACAATAAATCCATTGTTATCTATAATAATAAAGATATTACAGGGGAAGAATTGATAATCACAAAGCAATATGTAAAAGAAGAAGGATGGTTTGCAAAACTTATTAAGTACTTAATTCCATTTACCCTGCTTTTAGCATTTATAATTTGTGTAGCCGAAATTTTGTTAGGCATAGCCTTGTTAATAGGTTGGAAACGAAATTTGATTCTATGGCTATTAGCATTAATGATTTTGTTTTTTACGTTTCTTACCTGGTATTCGGCATACTATAACAAAGTAACAGATTGCGGATGCTTTGGCAATGCTATACCGCTAACTCCATGGGAATCATTTGTTAAAGATTTGCTTTTATGCGGCTTTATATTATTGCTTATCATACTTCGTAAATACATAAAGCCTGTATTTTCAGCGGGTTTTAGCTGGAAACTATTGTTGGTTATTTCTATACTTAGTGCAGGATTTGCTTTTTATTGCTGGTACTATTTACCGGTGTTTAATTTTTTAAAGTTCGCCAAAGGAAATAATATTGAGCAGCTAACCACTTTGCCTGCAGGAGCCAAGCAGGAAAAGCGGGAAATGATGTTTATTTATACCAAAGATGGAAGAGATTATGACTTTACATTTCATGAGCTAAGCGAGAAAAAAATAGCTGAAGACCCAACGTATAAATTTAAAGATAGAAAAGATAAGGTAGTAGTGGAAGGTGATAAGCCCGAAATACATGATTTTGTGATGGTAGATGCTGATGGTGAGGACAAGGTTAAAGCGTTTTTTGCAAAGGACGATTATAAACTATTAATGGTATCGGAGGGATTAACCAGCACCAGACCAAGGGCAATGAAAAAAATAGCTGAATTGGCTCAAGAGTGGACAAAGGAAACAAAAATGGAATTTTGGGCACTTACTTCCAGTTCACCGGCCGAAGCTGAGGCTATACGGCATGAATACCAGTTTCAATTTAAATTTTATTATGGCGACAATACCAATATTAAATCCATAATCCGAAGTAACCCGGGATTGCTTTTATTTAAAAAAGGAACGGTAATAGCCACCTGGCCATCAACCAATTTGCCTAGCCATAAGGAAATATTGAGAAAGTTGAATTGACAAGTCATTAAGGATTGAAAAACGTGTTTTTAATTTTTGATAAATTTTAATCCGATTGAGGATTTATTCGATTTAAATCTAATGTAATAAACCCCCTTTTCTAAACTTTGAACGTTGAAATAATCTAATGGAGATGAAACTTCTTTTTCTAAAACAATTCTACCGCAAAAATCCTCAACAAAAATTTTACCTGTTTCAGTTAAATTGAAATATAATTTCTCTGAAACGGGATTTGGATAAATAGATATTTTTTCTTCTACAGATTGATTTTTAACGCCGATGATTTCACCACCCATTAATCTGGTAATATGATTTGATGGATTAAAAATATAAAAACTTCCCCCAACCAAAATATTTCCATCATTTTGAATAGTAATTTTGTAAACAGGGCCTTTAAAATCAGGGTTATTAATGAAAGAATAATCAAGTTCCCCGTTGTTTAGCAGTCTGCAAATTCTATTTGCTGGCTTTCCGTTATAAGTATAAAAAATTCCACCAACCAGAATTTTCCCATTGGGTTGAAGTGCAAGTGTATATACATCATTAAAAGTAGATACCCCTTTAAATCCGCTGGAAACATGAAACGAGGTATTGGGATGACCATTTTGAGTAAATCGAACTATCCCGGATTGTCTTTTTGTACCTACTGAGTCAAAATTACCAACAACTATTATTTTATTATTTGCATCCACCTTAATATCTGAACAAAATTTGCCTTTTAAATACTTCCCAGCTTTAAATGTTGTATCTAAAGTGCCGTCTTGGTTAAGACGTGCTATAAAATTAGTTGCATAGTTACCATATTTCCTAAAATCTCCAACGCACAGTACTTTGCCATCCTTTTGTATAACCATATTACGTATTGTTGAATCAAAACTTCCTGATAATTTATAGGTTGAATCTATGCTGCCATTATTATTAAAAAGAATTGGCCCTCTTAGTAAAACATTATTTTTTGTTTTTAAATGACCGCATGCCAAAATTTTACTATCGGTTCTTTCAAGTAATTTAATAATATTAAAAGAATTGAATGTTGTGTCAGTTTTAAAAGTAGAGTCTATTGACCCATCTTCAAAAAATCTCAACAGTCCGTTTCGTTTTTTTTTATTGTAATTATTGAAATTCCCCCCAATTAGTATTTTCTGATTTAGATATAGAATGCTGGACACATAATCGTATTTTTCTAGACCGCTTAAAAAATCCGATCTGATTGACCCATCAACACTCAAATTAAATATTTTATGGAACTCCTTATTATCAAGCGAATCAAAACCCCCTCCAATGAGTATATTATTATCTTTCCCGATTTGAATATCCTTAACAGGTGCGTTAAATCCTTTGCCAATGTCAAAACTCATATCAACAGCTCCTGGCTGGCAGAAAGAAAAATTTCTATAGCTAAGTAAAATTAAAATCAGAAAGTAAAATCTCATATTGGGAATATATAAATTCGAAAATAATCTTTATTAATAACGATTAATAAAGATTAATAAAGATAGTAAAATTATATTTCGGCTAGATGGCAAAGTTTTTATAAATAATTTTATAGGATTTTTTTTGAATATAGAATAAGCTAAGATTTATACAGTATTAAAATCAATACCTTTGAATCCTATTAGCAACTATTGATTTTGAATATCAATTGCACAATGAAAACTAGCATTTAATTATTGGTTTAATGATTTCTTACATCATAAAAAAACTTCTTTACGGCTTACTTATTTTTATAAGTGTGGCTACGGTGGTGTTTTTTTTATTTAGTGCATCTTTCCCAACTCCTGATGAATTGGCAACCGGCCAAAGGAGTGATGAAAAAACAAAATTAGCCATTCAGCGTGAATTTGGTTTGGATAAGCCCGTCTGGAAACAATACTTACTTTATTTAAACGATATATCCTTTATATCACTTTATAGCCATCAAAGTTTTGAAGACATTAATGTTTCAAAAGCTAAATTAATAAAGTTTGAAAATAGAAGTTTGGTTTTAAAATTTCCATATTTACGAAGGTCTTTTCAAAGCGGCAAGCAGGTTAATACCATTTTATCTGAAGCATTTAAGGGAACAATGATTTTGGCAGTAGCTTCCATCTTATTGGCTTCTTTATTTGGGGTAGCTTTAGGAGCATTAGCCGCCATTAAAAAGGATACATGGATAGATAGGTTGGTCCTTTTTATTTCAACCTTAGGAATATCGTTGCCATCATTTTTTGTAGCTATTATTTTGGCTTGGTTATTTGGGTATGTTTTAAACAAGTACACGGGTCTTAATATGACCGGGAACTACAATGATATTGACCCATTTAAAGGTGA
>CAMDGU010000051.1 GCA_945897885.1 Chitinophaga pinensis | reverse complement strand
CATGTTGTAAAGATAATACCGCTGAGGCATTTTGTAATATTCCAATAAGCTTTTGTCTGTTTCCATTCGGGAACTTTGTCCACCGCAAATAACAAGTCCAAATAGTTTTTGCATAGCAGGTTTTTACAAGGTTTTTACCATTTTTTTATGGGGAATTCCAACTTCGTAAAACAAATCGCCAATGATTGAATAGTTTAAGGATAAGTAAAAAGGAACAGCCGTTTCACGGGCGTGGAGTTCTATTTTTTTGAAGCTTTTGTTTTTTAAAAATGCTTCAGAAAAAGTAACCATGGCTTTACCAACCCCTTTTCCTTGCCAATCATTGGCCACAGCCACTTGACGCATCTTTGCAATTTCAGAATTTCCAATCGGTTTTAATAGTAAAATGCCTACTAATTCGCCATTGGCATAGGCAGCAATATGAAAATCTTGATATTCTTTGGCTAGGTCATTTTCATCAAAATTCAATCCCAATGGCTCACGCAAAACCTTATAACGAAGATATATGGATTCAATTTGTTCGGGTGAACCAAATTCGATTTCTTTTACATTTATGGATACTTTATCTTCCATTTTTTGTTTCTGTAATATTCGACCCCGAAGGGGTCGAGGTCAAGCAAATATTGACTTTCTATAAATATAGAATGCCTTCAGCATCCTCAATTGCAGAGTTTTTTTCTTAAATAAAATCCGACAGCTTCCCATTTTGAACTGCTCTTATACCTTTTTCAGTTTCGCCTAGTTGGGCACATTCAATGGCATTGTCGTGTTCAAAAAACAAGATGTAATTATTTTCAACGGCTTCTTTTAAAAATGCTGCTTTTTCTTCCATTACTTGTAAGGGGCGTATATCATAACCCATTACATAATTAACCGGAATATGAGCCGACGAAGGAATCATGTCAGCCATATAAACCAAAGTTCTATCGCCAATTTTTATCTTAGGACACATCATTTTTTCAGTATGTCCGTTGGCCAGCATCACCGAAAAATTATCCGAAATTTTTAAATCCTCTCCTACAAATATCAGTTGCCCCGATTCTTGAATAGGCATTATATTTTCCTTTAAAAAAGAAGGTTTTTCACGAACGTTGGGGTTAAGGGCATGGTGCCAATGATCTTTATGGCTCCAATAAGTAGCATTTGAAAAAGCCGGCTCATATCCATCGCGAGTACTGTTCCATTTAGCAGCACCACCGCAGTGATCAAAATGCAAGTGCGTTAAAAAAACATCTGTAATATCTTTAAAATCCACGCCATTTTTATGAAGTGATTTTTCTAAACTATCATCTCCGTTAAGATAGTAATAGCCATAAAATTTTTCACTTTGCTTTTGCCCAATTCCGGTATCTACTAAAATTAATCGATTTCCATCTTCCACCAACAAACACCTCATAGCCCAATTACACATATTATTTTCATCAGCAGGATTTAAGTTTTGCCAAATGGTTTTGGGAACAACACCAAACATGGCTCCACCATCCAACTTAAAAAATCCTGTGTCAATTGATTTGATGTTCATTTTACAATTAGTTTTTTGGCTTGGTATTTACTGCCGCTGATTACGGTAGCTACATATAATCCCGGCCTGAAACCAGTAACCCAAATCATATCATCTACTCTATGAATATTGGACCGATTAGAAAAATACATTAGCTTACCGTAGGTATCAAAAATTTGAAGGGTCATGTTTCCCTGACCATAAAATTCCAAAGCGAAATTTATAAATTCCGTAGCCGGATTTGGGTAAAAATCAAAATCAAATTGCTGTTCCTGACAAACTCCATTGCTTTTAATAATATTAACGCCATAGACATTATACGAAACACATTCATTCCTATAGGTTTTATTAGTACAACCACACACCGGTGTAAACCGTGGTTCATTGCATTGAAAATAAGTATTTTTTCGCAAGGTATCCTGACAGGGCTGCTGCCATTGGGCATTTGAATAGAAAAAGAATAAATTAAAAGTAAGGAAAAATAGTACTCTAACTCCCTTCAAAGAGCTGGAACTTTTTTTTAAACGTTTGTTTCTAAAAGTTATCATATCCTAATTTCTAAACATCAAAAGGGTCTTAAATCTAAATTCTATCAAATCCCAAATACGGAACCAATACTTTTGGCATTTCAATTCCGTCAGCAGTTTGATAGTTTTCAAGCAAAGAGGCTACAATTCTTGGCAACGCTAAAGCACTTCCATTTAAGGTGTGAGCCAAACGGGTTTTTCCACTACCATCTTTAAATCTTAATTTTAAACGATTGCTTTGAAAGCCTTCAAAATTTGAAACCGAACTAACTTCCAGCCATTTTTGTTGAGCAGCACTGTATACTTCCATATCGTAAGTTAAAGCACTTGTAAAACCCATATCACCACCACAAAGTTTTAATACACGGTATTGCAACCCTAATTTTTGAAGTAATCCCTGAACATATTGCTGCATTTCTTCCAACACATCATACGATTTATCAGGATGTGCCAATTGAATAATTTCTACTTTATCAAATTGGTGCAAACGATTTAACCCCCGAACATCTTTACCATAACTTCCCGCCTCACGTCTAAAACAGGGTGTATAACCCACATTTTTTACAGGAAAATCAGTCTCTTTTAAGATAACATCACGGTAAATATTGGTAATAGGAACTTCGGCAGTTGGAATCATATAAAAATTGTCAACTGTGGCATGATACATCTGGCCTTCTTTATCCGGCAATTGCCCTGTGGCATAGGCAGAATCTTCATTTACCATTATTGGAGGTTGAATCTCCATGTAGCCTTCGGCCAAAGCCTGGTCAATGAAAAAATTAATTAAAGCCCGTTGTAATCTGGCTCCTTTTCCTTTATAAACAGGAAAACCAGCTCCGGTAATTTTTACTCCTAATTCAAAATCAATCAGGTCATATTTTTTGGCCAACTCCCAATGTGGCAAAGCCTCAAAGGCATAGTTGGGTTCTTGTCCATGACTAAAAACAACTTCATTATCTTCGGGCGTTTTGCCTTTTAGAACTTTAAAAGATGGGGTATTGGGAAGTGTTACCAAAAGAGTTTTAAGTTCTTCTTCCTCGATACTTAAGGCCTCTTCCAGTTTTTTGGATTGTTCCTTAATTTCAGTTGTTCTTACTTTTAATGCTGCTGCTTCGGCCTGTTTGCCTGATTTAAAAAGTTCACCAATTTCTTTCGAAATAACATTTCCCTCAGCTAAAAGGGTTTCCAAATCCAATTGGTTTTGACGACGCTTTTCATCAATTTCTAAAATCTGATTAATAATGGCTTTCGCATCTATATTTCTTAAGGCCAATCGGTCGATGGCTTCCTGTGTATTTTCGCGTAGAAAGGCTACTTGTAACATGCTGCAAAAATAAGGATTTTGATAAACTAATCCCCCTGCCCCCTTTACGAAGGGACAGGGGGATTTAATCTTTAAGCCCTACCTCGTCCGCGTCCATTCCGCCATTGGCCTGAGCCACGGTCTGAATTTGGTTTTGAGTGACCTTTTTTATTATTATCTCCCGGTTGATTCGGGATTTTTTCAATTGAGGTATTTCTCATTTGGTAAGGATGTTCGGGTACTATCGGAACATTTTTACCTATTAATTTATTGATATCCCTTAGGTATTCCTTTTCCTCTCCATCACAAAATGACAAAGCAATTCCACTGGCACCTGCACGTCCGGTGCGGCCAATTCGGTGAACATAGGTTTCAGGAATGTTGGGTAATTCGTAGTTTATAACGTGCGATAAATCCTCTACGTCAATTCCTCTGGCAGCAATATCTGTAGCAATCAAAACTCGTGTTGCTCCACTTTTAAAATTGGTTAATGCACGTTGTCTGGCGTTTTGTGATTTATTTCCATGAATAGCTTCGGCAGGAATTCCTGCTTTGGCCAAATCTTTTACCACTTTATCTGCACCATGTTTGGTTCGCGTAAAAACTAAGGCTGATTTAATATTTTTGTCTTGTAACAAATGATTAAGCAGTGCTTTTTTATCGCTTTTTTCAACTAAATACACAGCTTGTTCCACAGTATTTGCAGTAGATGAAACCGGTGAAACTTCAACTTTTTGTGGGTTTTGTAAAATGGTATTGGCCAACTTTTGAATCTCTGCCGGCATTGTAGCCGAAAAGAAAAGTGTTTGACGTTTGGATGGAATTTTAGCAATAATTTTTTTGACATCGTTAATAAAACCCATATCCAGCATACGGTCAGCTTCGTCCAACACCAAAATTTCAAGGTTACGTAAATCAATAAATCCCTGGGTCATTAAATCGAGTAAACGACCGGGAGTAGCTGTTAGTATATCAACCCCGTGACGCAATGAATTGGTTTGTGGCAATTGTGATACACCGCCAAAAATAACCAAATGATTTAATCCGCAATGACGTCCATAAGCCGCAAAGCTCTCATCAATTTGAATAGCCAGCTCACGGGTTGGGGTTAAAATTAGAGATTTTATTTTTCTTGGACCTTGATTGGTTTGACGGCCTTTAAGTAACTGTAAAATCGGAATAGCAAAAGCGGCTGTTTTTCCGGTACCAGTTTGGGCACAGCCAAGCAAGTCGATACCCTCTAATATTATTGGGATAGATTGCTGCTGAATGGGTGTTGGCGTTGTGTAACCTTCGGTTTTAAGCGCATTTAATATGGGCTCAATAAGCTTTAAATTTTCAAAAGACATGTAATGTTAAGTATTTATTTTATTACCGCTGTAAGTGAAACTAAAATCCTGAAAGAGCGGTAGCAAAAAAGGAGAAGTGTAGTAAATGTAAAGAATAAAATTAGTATTAATACTGCGAAGGTAGGCATTTTGAGAGAGATTTAGCAGAAAACTCTATAATAGAAATCAGCTGCCCCCGAAACACACTCTGGAAAACATGGGGATTTCTTTTTAAAATTTTACAAAAGCAGGCAATAAAATAGCATGATTATAGGTTATACTTGCAGTCTCAATAATTTTAAATTTACTATGCGAATTTTATTTTCTATCACAATTTTATCCTTATTGTCCATTGGTGCGTTTGCACAAACCACTTTGACGCGTGAAAACAATTCCCTAATTATGGGTGAATCGGTTACTTACATGGACATTCAGTTTGTAGAGCCCGGCCACAGCGGAGCAAATCAAGTATGGGATTTCACAGGTATTAAGTTTACAGAAAAAAATCCTATTACCTCATTTTTACCATCAACAGCCGAAACACTTGAAGGTATTTCAAATTCTAATTTGTCAATTTCAGATGATGGTTATAATTATTTCATGAATTCTTCTGAAAAGAGATTGGAAGAATTGGGATATGTAAACAAGACTAAAAACATGACCATGGTGTATTCTAATCCTGTTTTAAAAATGAAATACCCTTTTTCATATGGCGATACTTATTCTGATGCGTTTGCCGGGGTTGCATTTTTTGACAAAACCTACCGAATTGATTTTACGGGGGATTACACTGCCACTGCTGATGGATATGGCACTTTACTTATGCCAAATTTAATTGTTGAAAATGTAATGAGAGTTAAGTCTGTTAAAAAAGGAATTCAGGTAAATCCATGTGGAAATATAAAAATCAATATTGTTAAATACTCTTGGTATGCCGAAGGATACAGATATCCTGTATTGGTTATAACAATTATCGAAAATACACCAAATAACAGCATGGCGCCTCAAATCACCAAAACAGCTTCAGTATATACTCCTCAAATTATTAAAACTGTAAACACTGTAACTGAAACTAATGGGACTACCATAAAACCAGCAATCACCGGGGGTGTATCTGTTTCTTTATTTCCTAATCCATTCAGTGAAAAAATAAACTACACCTATTTCTTGAAAAATGATATGCCGGTTAGCATAATGCTTTATGATATTACAGGCAGACACAACCAATTGATAACTGATAAAGAGCCTCAAAGTTCAGGTTTTCATAGTGGTGATATAGGTGGATTAAGACATGCCTTACCAGCCGGTGTTTATTACCTGCGTTTTACTTTTGGCGAGCAGGTAGTGGTTCAAAAATTTGTAAAACTCGAAGCACAATAATCTTATTCTAATCAATAGACAAGGGCTTCCAAAATTTTTGGAAGCCCTTTTTGTTTATAGTTATATCTTTTGATTTCTGCTTAAACAGCGGAAAAATAAACTCTATTTTGGTGGGATGGTTACCGATAAGAAATATTTAATTTCATGTTGAAACAACTAGGACACAATTAATACCATCTATACAATGTATTACCTAATGTTTAACAACATGGAATTTTTAAAACAAATTTTTATCATAGTAACCTGCCTAAATATTACATGCTCTGCAAGTGCTATTCACATTATAGGTGCTGATATTACATATAAAAACACTGGTATTAATAAGTATGAAATAACTATTAAAATGTATCGAGATTGCAGTGGAGTACCTATCAGTTCCCCATCTTCAAATATAATCTGCGCGGCGACCAAATCTCAAATTACTACATTTACACCATCGGAAATAGCCGTGAGAGACATTACCCCAACCTGCGGAAGGGCAGGAAAACCATGTAATCCACTAAATACAACTTCTGATAAAGGAATAGAAGAACATACTTATTCTTATACCTATGATTTTACCGCAGTTATAAAAACCGGATGTTGTCAAGTGTTGATCGGGACAGGTGGTTGTTGCAGAAGTGATAATATAACCACGGGAGCTAGTGGTCAAAAAATCTGGGTTAGTGCCTTTCTAAATTTATGCCTTTCTAAACCTAATAACTCACCAATATTTTATGATGTACCCAAAGCAATGTTTAATTGCAATCAACCCGTTTATTTCAATATTGAAGCTCACGATAGCATTGATAATGATTCATTGGTTTATGAAATGGTAGACCCCATGCAAGACTGGACACAAAAAACAACTTGGATTGGAGACAAAAGTAAAAATATGCCTTTATCTGTTTATTGTATAGGACCTTGCATACCTGCGATTCCTCAAAATAAACCTCCTCAAGGTTTTTATTTAGACTCGTCTACCGGTGATGTAATTTTTACTCCAACTAATTGTAATGAATCCAGCATTATTTCCATTAAAATATCGGAATACCGTAAATATCCTAATGGTGAATATGTAATTGCAGGTTATGTATCTAGAGATTATGAAGCAAGGGTAGCAATGATGATAAATATACCAACTAAGCCAATAATTACCGTTTCAGGCAATACACTTTATTCAAATTACAAATCGGGAAACCAATGGTATCAGGGTATATACAAAATAATTGGCGCCACAACTCACTATTACACCCCCAGTAAAACCGGGGCTTACTCAGTAAATCATACCGATTCAAATGGTTGCATCACTTCAATGTCTGACCCCTTTAATTTTTTAGCATCCAATTCTAAAATAAAAACATTCGGACTAAAAATATACCCAAATCCTGTTAGTGAATGTTTGAAAATTGAATGCTCAGAATTTGGAAAATTCCAATTGCATTTATTTGATTTTACAGGAAAACTTATTAAAAAGGAAAGCTTTATCGGAAACCATTATGAATGGTTACCCCATTTAAACAAGGGTGTTTATAATCTTAAAATTTCAAACGAAAAGGGTGAGATTGAAAGTGTAGTAATCAATTACATATAAATAGTTTGATACATTCACTTTAAAGTTCTCACTATTTTTTTCATTTAACACAAGGTCAAACAAAGATGTTTTGGCTATTTGTTAAATGTAACAATTGCTAACTCCTTTTAGCAATAAACCTTTAAAAAGTTAAGATTAGATGCTATTTAAAAACTATCTCCGTAGCTCCATATCCAAACTTCTCTTTTTGGGCTTCGTAATATGTTTTTACCGCAGGGTGCCCACTTATTTCTTTCCATATTTTTTGCTTCAGGGCATTGGTTCCTACTCCGTGAATAATGGTAATTTTTGAGTAGTTGAGAGCCAAGGCTTTTTCAAAAGTATTTTTGAAATGATTCATTTGAATAGAAATGGCTTCATCGGCTGAAATTTGGTTGTAATTTTTCATCAATTGATGAATATGAATATCCACCACTTCCTCAGGGCGAGTAATATTTATAAAGGTTTCTTTAGGCTTATTTTCAATTTTTACAGAATTGGCAGCAATGGGAAACTGTTCTATTTTATCCGGTTTTAAGGAAATAAGAAAAGTTGGTTTTCCATTCACTTCTTTGGCATTCATAAAATCTTTTGAGCGAAACAAATATTCCAAATACCAGGGAGCTCTTGGCTTTTCAGCCTCCTGTTCATGAAAAATAATCCTAAAACAATAGGTCCCCCATTGTTCCAGTTCGGCCAGATTTAAGGTATTGATAAGATAAGAAGTATGCTTTTCAACTTTTCCGCCAAACAAAGGTTTAAAAATTTTACCTTGCTTTACGGTAACACTCAAAAGAATATCGCACCGGCTATTGTTCAGCAAACTGGCTTTATACCAGGTTTGTGAACTTTGCTCAAACCATAAGGATATTTCAGACTCACCAATGGCTATTTTGTTAGCATTTGGAATTTCCGCCTTATCATGTTGCTCCACCAAATTAATAGGGGTCACAATCATAATTTCCCGTTTTAATACAGGAATTTCAAAACCATCCTCAATACTTACGCCAATGGTTTTGTCATCAATCAGCCGGGTAATTATCCCACTTAATGATTCGTTTACGAACTTTACTTTATCGCCAATTTGCATTTTTTTTAAAGTTTAGATAGGTGAGATTGTGAGTACAAAGATTTTGATTACAGATACAACTTACATTGAAAATTAATTACTAAAATTCATTTTAAAAAAAAACATCCCCCTGCCCCCTTCGTCATTTCACATACCCATCGCACAAGCGGGGAATTTCTCCCGGAGGCATTTTTAAAATATAATATTCGATAATGCCTTAAAAAAAATAAACATTAACTAATTGTCAATCTCCAAATTTTCAAATTTTCAAATCGGAATGCAGTTTTAGCAACTTCTCCTCCGTTGCTTTGCCAACATTGGCCAATGGCAATCGAACTTTATCGCCACAAATGCCTTTTTTCTTTAATAATACTTTTATTCCTCCCGGGCTGCCATCTTCAAAAATAGCTTCCATAATGGCTAAAAGTTTGTAGTGCAGAACTCTGGCTTCGTCCCATTTTCCTTCCAAACATAACTTTACCATGGTTGAAAATTCTTTTGGGTAAGCATTCCCTATCACAGAAATTACTCCTTCCATTCCCAAGGCCACAAAGGGGAAAGTAAATGCATCGTCGCCGCTTATTACCATCATATCCTTTGGACGGTTGGCCAGTATTTCCATCACCTGACTAAAATTTCCGGAGGCTTCTTTGGTTGCGATAACATTTGGTAATTCCGCAATACGCAATTGTGTGGCAGCAGTAATATTACTTCCTGTTCTTCCCGGTACATTATAAATTATTACAGGCTTTGGGCTAGCTTCAGCAATGGCTTTATAATGCTGAAATATTCCTTCCTGATTAGGTTTGTTATAATATGGGCTCACGCTTAAAACGGCATCGTATCCTGTAAAATCAAACACTAAAATTGTTTCAATAACTTCCATTGTATTATTTCCTCCAATACCGGCCACCAATGGAACTCTTCCTGCGGCTACTTCCTTTATTTTGGCATAAACCTGTTTCTTTTCTTCTTTGGTCAAAGTGGCTGTTTCGCCGGTTGTACCCAGCACTACCAAATAATTTACCCCACCTGAAATAAGCGATTCGGTAAGTTTGGCTAAAGCGTCAAAATCTATTGTATTATCATCTGTAAACGGAGTAACCATTGCTACTCCCAGTCCTTTAAATTTTGTATTAATATTCATTCTTTAATTTGTATAAATATAATATGTAGGCATCCAAAAGTTCGGATGTGGTTTTGGTGCCTTCTTCGTTTAGCATAAAATCATAACAGCCTGTGTACTTTTTATGAAACGTTCCTAATCTACATCTAGCTTTGCTTAATGCCGAAACCCCAACCAAGGGCAATTCATCTGCTATAAATACATTCAATAAATAATCAAAAGGCTCATTGGCAAATCGAATTACTCGTTCTTTTATCGGTAATTTATACCAATGCAAATCCTTTCGGCAGTAGTAATCTTCCTTGGTATTTGGCTCTAAATTGGGGGGCAGTATTTTTTTATCAATAAATCCCAAAGTGTAAATTTCTTTTCCCATGGCCTTCAGTTTTTTGCTGATATGTTTTACTTCGGCAATGGTTTGATCAAGGTTGGCATCGTATAAAATACCAATGGTTTTGATTTGACTAAACGATGTAATTTTTCGTGGATGCCTATTGGCTCTGGCTTGAGTCATCAAATATTTTTCAGCTACCCGCCTTCCTATATTTTTCATCGTTTCAAATTATCAAATGAAGGTAAACCAAATCTCGTACCTCAATCGAGGCTTCAAAATTAGGCTAAAAAAAAGAGGGGGTCAAGATTTATAGGATTTTTAAAGCTTTTGCCTTGGGCAACGGCCTCCAGAATTCTTTATTTAATCAACTTTCCTGTTAAATACAGCAATTCTGTTTCAGCAGTTTTGGCATCGTAAAGGGTATTGGCCAATCTACTGGTGGATGCTTCATTTACTTGCTGGGCATCTTTCAATTCAAGAATGGTGGCTTCTCCAAGTTTAAAGCGTTTCAGCATTATAGTTAGGTTTTCATTAGCCATTTTATAACTTTCTTCCTCTGTCTTGGCTAGCTCAATGGCATCCTGATAATTTTGCCAAGCAGCAATTACCATGGTTTGCAAAGCAATTTTTGTATCGTCATAAACCAGTTTAGTATTTTCACGAAGGAGTTTTACATTTTCAACTTGATTGCGTTGGGTACCATTATACAAAGTCCAATTTAACGTTAGCCCCACAAGCGGTCCGCGGTTTTGGTTTATCAAAAACAACCCTTGTGAGGATGAACTACTAACAAAATTATAACCGGCATTTAAATTAACTCTCGGGTAATAAAATGACTCTTGTTCTTTTATTTCCTGAGTTCGTTTTAGTTCATCCATGTGCAAAAGTTGCAGTTGTTTATTTCCATTTTCCAAATCAGCTAAAAGTTTAGGTAATAGAATCGTTTTATCAATTACTAAACTATCTGTGGTTTCGAACTCGGAGTTCAAAGGTAGCATCATCAAGCGGCTAAGATTAAGTTTTGCATTTTTGAGCAAAGTTGTTTGCTTTACCAAATTGCTTTTTTGAAGGTTTAAATCCAAAGAAGCCTGTAAAAACTCAGTCCGAGAGGATTTACCGATTTTTAATTTCATCTCTGCAAGTTTTACCCGCTCTTCATACATACTAATATTTTGAACAGTTCCTTTTAGCACAATACTTTGCCGCACAATTTCACTGTAAGCTCTGATAATCGTTGAAATAATTTCTTCCGTTTTTATTTGAACATTCAAATCCCCCATATCTCTCAGGATTTGCTGTTTTTGGTAAGTTGCAAACATTTTTGTACCGTCAAACAAGGTCCAGCTAACAGCTAGTTGTCCGTTAAACGATTTATTAGAAACCCCGCTTTTATTTATTTCAACCCCGGTACTTAGCTTTTGGTTTAGGTTATTATTGGCATAGTTTGTACCGGCATTCAAGTCTACACGAGGAAGCATTCCGGCATTGGCTTTGGTAGCATTGTTATCGGCTATTGCAGCCTCATTGCGAACAATTATTAAACCTAAATTATTGTATAAAGCACTGTCAATAGCGGTTTGCAACGTAATTAACTGCTGCGAATAAGCGGTTTGAAAACAACCAAAAAATATAAATAATCCTATTTTAATTTGACGTTTCATCATGTGGCATTTTCTGTTTTGAAATATAAGTGTACATGGCCGGAATAACGAACAAGGTTAGAATTAGAGAAAACATTAACCCGCCAATAACCACAATACCCATTCCCATCCGGCTTTGCGATGCCGCTCCTAGTGAAACGGCTATTGGCAAAGCTCCCAGTGAGGTGGCCAAACTGGTCATTAATATTGGGCGCAACCTACCAACCGAAGCTTCACGGATGGCCTGTGCTTTTAAGACCCCTTTTTCTTGCAGTTTATTAGCAAATTCCACAATAAGAATTCCGTTTTTGGTTACCAACCCTATCAGCATTATAATTCCTATTTCGCTAAAAATATTAAGGGTTTGATTGAAATACCAAAGGAAAAACACAGCACCTGCTATAGCCAAAGGAACGGTAATCATAATGATTAACGGGTCTATAAAACTTTCAAACTGAGCAGAAAGGATTAGAAAAACAAGTAACAAGGCTAAACCAAATGCGAAAAGCAAACTGGAAGAACTTTCAGCAAAATCGCGGGAAGCACCGGTTAAAGCAGTTGAAAACGAATCATCCAAAGTGGTTTTGGCTATTTTTTCCATAGCAGCTATTCCATCGCCAATGGTTTTTCCAGGGGCTAGTCCTGCACTTACCGTGGCGGACATGTAGCGGTTAAAATGGTACAATTGCGGCGGGCTGCTGCTTTCTTTTATCGATACAATGTTATCCAACTGAACCAATTGTCCACTGGCATTGCGAACGTAAATTGATTTCAGGTCAATCGGCTTATCGCGTGATTCTCTTTCAAACTGGCCTATTACCTGATACTGTTTTCCGTTCATATTAAAATAAGCCAAACGCTGTGGACTAAACGCCAACTGCAACGTTTGAGCAATTTCTAAAACCGAAATTCCAAGGTCTTTGGCCTTTTCGCGATCTACCGTAATATTTATTTCAGGTTTGTTAAATTTCAAATTCACATCCACCACCTGAAATGTCTTGTCTTTATTAGCTTCTTCCAAAAATTTTGGGAGCCGTTGTTTTAGCTTTTCAAAATCGGGTGCTTGCAATACAAACTGAACTGGCAAACCACCAAATCCACCCGTTGAAATGGTTTGCTGTTCTATGACAAAAACTTTAGCCTCAGGAAATGCTTTGGATTTTTGAGTGATGTATTGGGCTATTTCTTTCTGGGTTCGTTTTCTTTCGCCCGGGTCTGTTAAGGCTAGCCTTACAAAACCACTGTTGGCCGAACCTGCCCCTGTAAAATTGGGTGATGTAACGGTTAGACAAACTTTCTTTTCAGGAACAGAGTCCTGAATAAATTTGGTCATTTTATCTACAAAAGCATCAGTGTATTCAAACGTTGCCCCTTCGGGTGTAGAAATAGAAAGCCGCATCCAGTTTCGGTCTTCAAGGGGTGCCAGTTCCGATTTTAGTTTTGAACCAAAAAACCAGATAATTCCTCCGCAAAGTGCTATTAAAACAAAAGCCAGCCATCGGTAATCAAGAAAATTATTTAAAGCATTTTGATAGCTTGTATTCATCCTTTCAAAGAAAGGCTCGGTACGTTCGTAAAATTTACTTTTGGTGTTTGCCTTACGAACCAATTTGGCATTTAGCATGGGGGTAAGAGTTAATGAAACAAAGGCCGAAATAAGGACCGACCCGGCCAGTACTACCCCAAATTCCTGAAACAATCGCCCCACAAATCCCTGCATAAATATTACAGGCAAAAACACCGAAGCTAAGGTTACAGACGTTGAAATAATAGCAAACATAATTTCATTGGACCCTTTTTCGGCAGCTTCCATGGGCGACATGCCGGCTTCTATCTTTTTAAAGATATTTTCGGTAACTACAATTCCATCATCCACCACCAATCCTGTGGCCAGCACAATAGCCAAAAGGGTAAGCACATTGATAGAATAACCCATAATGTACATAATAAAAAAGGCTCCTATTAATGAAACCGGAATATCAATTAATGGCCGAAATGCTACAATCCAATCTCTAAAAAAAAGATAAATAATAATGATAACCAAGAGTATGGCAATCATGAGTGTTTCGGTTACTTCCGTTACCGAACGCCTAACAAATTTTGTATTATCAAGCGCAATGTTAATTGTAAAATCCTTTGGTAAATCTTTCTTTAACTGCTCAAAGCGTTTATAAAATTCATCTGAAATATCAATGTAATTGGCACCGGGTTGCGGCACCAAAGCCAATCCAATCATAGGAATACCCGATTCTTTTAAAATGGTTTCTTCGTTTTCTGAACCTAAAGTAGCTTTTCCAATATCCCGCAAACGGATAATATTTCCATTATCATTTTTTATTATAAGATTGTTAAAGCTTTCTTCATTGGTAAGTTTGCCTTTGGTATTTAAAATAAGTTCGGTGTTATCCCCTGCTATTTTTCCACTGGGTAATTCTACATTTTCTCTGTCAAGCGCTTGTTTTACATCCATTGGCGTTAAGCCAAAAGCTGAGAGTTTGGCAGGATCAAACCACACCCGCATGGCAAATTTTTTCTGCCCCCAAATCTGAAGTGTACTTACCCCGGGTATCGTTTGCAATCGCTCTGCCAGAACATTCTCGGCATAATCACTCACTTCCAAATGGCTTCGCGTTTTGCTTTGCAACGTCATGGAAATAATAGCATCCGCGTTGGCATCCGATTTGGTTACCGTTGGCAATGCATCTATATCCAAAGGAAGTTGCCTTACCGATTGCGACACTTTATCACGAACATCATTGGCAGCAGCCTCCATATTGGTACTAATGTCAAATTCAACCGTGATAACGCTAGAACCTTGGTTACTGCTGGACGAGATGGATTTAATTCCGGCTATTCCGTTTAACCCTTTTTCTAAAGGTTCTGTTATCTGGCTTTCTATAACATCGGCATTGGCCCCGGCATAATTGGTACGAACGGTAATTACCGGCGGGTCGATACTTGGATATTCCCTTACCCCGAGAAATTTAAAGCCTATGACTCCAAAAAGAATAATAAGCAGGTTCATCACAATGGTGAGAACGGGCCGGTTGATACTTGTGGTAGATAAACTCACGGCCGGTTTATTTAATTAGTTTAAGATCAGCACCGGGTTTTAGCCCCATCACTCCGGTTACAATTACGCTATCTCCTTCATTTAGTCCCGAAATAATTTGAACCATTTTTTCGTTTCGCAATCCTGTTTCTACCGGCACGGCTTCTGCCTTATTGTTTCGGCAAACAAAAACCTGCTGACCCTTTAAAATTGGGACAATGGCTTGGGTAGGAACCATAATGGCATTTTCACTTTTATTTAATACCAATTCTATTTTGGCAAAGGCTCCGGGCAGTAATTTATTTCCGGGATTATTGGCCTTGGCTCGTATTTTAAGCGACCGGCTGGCAACATCAATTCCCGGTTCAAAAGCATACACCGTTCCCTGATAGGTTTGAGTGAACCCTTCGGTAGTAAAATTTATAATGTTCCCATTTCTTATAAGATTGGCATACCGCTCTGGAATAGAAAAGTCAATTTTTACAGGATTAAGTTGTTGAATGGTAGTAACCACCTGTTGCGGAGTAATGTAACTGCCTTCGCTAATATTTCGCAAACCTAAAACACCTGCAAAAGGTGCTACAATATTGGTTCGGCTTATTTGCACTTTCAGCACTTCGGCATCCGCTTTTAGTGCCATTAGCTGGTTGGTGGCCATGTCATATTCTTCGCGGCTCACGCCTTGAACAGCCAGCAATTCCTTATATCGGTTCAGTTTTTCTTCTGATAGTTTTAGCTCGGCATTCACTTTTTTAAGTTGTGCCTGAAGGTCGTCATCATTCAGTTTTACCAATAGTTTTCCTTTAGTCACAGGCTCACCCTCGTTAATATAAAGGGCGGTTACTTTTCCTGATATTTCAGGTTTTAAGTCTACCGTTTCATTGGCTAATATGCTGCCGCTGGCAAACAAGTTATTATCCAAAACCTGTGATTGAGCTACAAAAACACTTACCAAGGATGGTGGCATGGACGGTCTTCCGCCTTTATCCGTGGCTTTGGATGGTGGGCCGCCTTTCCCCTCCTGATTGGAAGGAAAATAAAAATACTTTACCAACAGTAAAGCCGCTATAAAAATCAGAATATAACTAACACTTCGAATACTTTTCATTTTGCAGTTAGTCGTTTTTGGGGGGTGATACACATCAAGAACATGGTATTTATGAGACACTTTAACACGCCGTATTGTTCATCGTTTTAGGAAGTAAATACAACATGGAAGCAAAGATAGCTTAAAAAAAGAGGGGGGCAAATGGAAGGACTCTTTTTGACGGGGGGTTTAGCTTTG